>CAYQKZ010000091.1:4760-10624 GCA_964418135.1 uncultured Desulfobacterales bacterium | reverse complement strand
CAGGGCTTCACCCCCGTCAATGAAAATGAATTTTCTGAAACCCTACACTTCGAGGAAAAATGGCAAGATAATCGGATGACGGTGGATGGTGAAATCGAAATATTTCCGAAGAGCCGTCTGCATCCGTGTTCGAATGAGGCCGACCCGGCCCGGCGTGTCGAGGGGAATGTCTTCGACCACCTCAAGGATCACACATACGGCGTCTTCAAGGAGATGACCGGTCTCGGTTTCGAAGACAAATCCTTTGGAGAACACTTCGGGGCCATAGATAACAATGCCGGTGGCTTCGTCGAACGCCATCGTCACCCCGACAATGCCGTCTTCGGACAGAACCCGTCTTTCTTTGAGAACACTTTTGCCCACATCCCCGATGCCTTTTCCGTCGATCATCGTTCTGCCGGTATCGACACGATTCTGAAGCCGGGCGTCTTCACCGAATTCGATGGTCTGACCGTTTTCGACCAAAAAGATGTTCTCTTTGGCAATTCCCAGATCCATGGCCAGGCGGGCGTGCAGGACAAGGTGGCGGTATTCCCCGTGTATCGGCACGAAATACTTGGGCCGGGTCAACTGTATCATCAGCTTCAGTTCTTCCTGAAAGGCATGACCGGATACATGGATATTGGATATTTTTTCGTAAATGACATTGGCCCCCTGCCGGAACAGATTATTGATGATCTTGGCAATGGCGCGCTCGTTTCCCGGAATGAATTTGGAAGACAGAATGACCGTGTCATTCTGCTTGATCTTGATTTTCTTGTGAATACCGCTGGCCATTCTGGCCAGGGCGGACATGGGTTCGCCCTGGCTGCCGGTAGTGACGATGATGACTTCATGATCCGGATAATTGCTGATCTGGTTGATGAAAATTTCCATGTCAGCCGGAACGGTGAGATACCCCAGGTTTTTAGCGATATGGACGCTGATCTCGATGCTTTTTCCGTGAAAAGCGATTTTTCGGCCCCTCGATACTGCAATATCCACGATCTGCTGAATCCGGACAATGCTGGATGCAAACAAGGCAATGATAATCCGTCCCTTGCTCTGCCGGACAATGCCTGCCAGATTGTCTCCGATCTCCCGGTCCGATGCCGTATATCCTTGTTTTTCAACATTGGTGGAGTCTGAAAGCAGCGCCAGAACTCCCTCATCACCGCACTTGGCAAACCTCGCCACATCGGTATTCATGCCGGGAAGCGCAGACAGACTGATCTTGAAATCTCCGGTATGAACGACAAGCCCGAGCGGGGTATAAATGGCAAGTCCGACACAATCCACAACACTGTGGCTGACACGGATGAACTCGATTTCAAAGAGGCCAAGCCTGATTTTATCACCGGGAACAACGCTGTGAAGGGTCGTATACTGGAGAACACCGAATTCTTCCAACCGATGTCGAACCATGCCCAGGGTAAAGGGTGTTCCGAAAACCGGTACATTGATCTCTTTTAACAGATAGGAAAGGGCCCCGATATGGTCTTCGTGCCCGTGGGTCAAGATGACGCCGGTGAGTCTGGACCGGTTCTGTCTGAGATAATCCATATTCGGAATCACGAAATCGACGCCCAGCATATGGTCTTCGGGAAACATCAGGCCGGCATCCACGACGAAAAGGGAGTCGTCACATTCGAACGCCATCATGTTGAGGCCGATCTCACCCAATCCGCCCAGGGGGATGATTTTCAGACTCATGACTGCATCTTTCCTTTCTCGAAATTCTCCACCATGACCCGGCGAACCCTTTCGAGCAGTTCTTCCTTGGTATGTCTGGAATAATCTTTGGTTTGTATGGGCTCGAAAATTTCCACCGTTACGTTTCCGGGTCGGATCATCAATCCGTTTTTCGACATGATCCGCCAGGTTCCATGAATGACAATCGGCACGATGGGCACCCCGGATTCAACCGCCAGAACAAATCCACCTTTCTTGAATTCTTTGATGGACTGATCCCGGCTGCGCGTCCCTTCCGGAAAAATCAGAACCGATCGGCCGTTTCGAATGGTTTGCGCGGCTCGGGACAGGCTTTCGAATGCGGACTTGCGGTTGGAACGGTCGATACTGATGTACCCGACCCGTTTCATGGCAAACCCGAAAAGCGGAACACGAAACAACTCCGCTTTGGCCAGCCACCTGAATTGCACTTTCAAATACGCCAGGATTACCGGAATATCGAAATTGCTGGAATGATTGGGCATGAAAATATAGGGTTTGTTGGGATCGATATGGGGAAATCCCTTGACGGTTACGTGGATTCGACTGGCAAATAGAATGGACTGGCCCCACGCCCTGGCCACAAGGTGGGGAAGAACTCCTTTTTTGTCGAAAAAAGAAACCACGATGGCCGCAGTACCGAAAATAATGATCACCATGACCACCCAAACAATGATGAACGCGGTGTACGCATAATAAATCAGATCGGAAAATTTCATGTAATTCTTTCAAAATCCACAGCCACTGCCGTTTTCAAATGGCAATTTCCAGTTGATTGAACATATCGTCAATCGTCTGAATCAGCCAGTTTCGCTGAGCGCATGTGGCATAGCACATGCAATCACAGCGGACCTGACTCAGGGTTCGGACCAGAAGTTCACAAGACAGTGCAGATGGACCGAGTTCAAGAGCGAAAAAAAACGGCCGACAGTTTTCATGCTCGGACTGAGCGCCTTCCATCATATCCGGTGGCAGGATCAACCAATAGACATCAGGGATACCGGACTTCTGGAAATTCATGTCGAAATATCCCTTGATTTTGAAATAGTCGTTTGGCCGCAATTGATCAATAACATATTGTTTCATGAACTAAAACTAACACAAATTCATATACCGTGCAAGAGAAACGGGCCGGTTCGTCGCAAACATCCTTGACCTTGTCACTGGGATTGTACTATAGATTTCGAGATAGAGGTTTCGGGAAGGCAGCAGGAATGAATATTTTTTCTTACTTGAAAACGAACACCATTGATCTGCAGTGTTTCAGACTGATTCCGGCAAGGGTCTGGTTGGTCATCCTTATCGGACTGGGCCTTCGACTCTGGGTTGGTCTGCACAGCGTGATCGTCAATCCGGACGGCGCACTGTATATTCACCAGGCCATGGCAATTTATTTTAAAAATTGGAGCAGCCTGAAAACCTGTACACTGACGTTTGTCTCATCCTATCCCTTTCTGATTGCCTTCGGATATTATCTGGTCCAAGACTGGATACTATCCGCACGACTGATTTCTTTGGTTTTCGGCACGGCCTTACTGATCCCCCTCTACCTGACAGTGAAAGAATGGGTCCGTGAAGACGCCGCCATCCTGACGCTGCTGGTATTTGCCGTTACCCCTGTTCTGGTCTCCAACAGCGCTGAATTGGTTCGAGACCCGATCTGCTGGTTTTTTGTCTGCACCGGAACATTGGCCGTAATTTACAGACCAACAGCACATCGCCCATGGCTTCTTCTGATGGCATCATTGTGTTTTCTGGCTGCAATCTGGGCCCGGATAGAAGCCGTACTCTTCATGGCAATCACACTGGGATATCTGCTGTATGACAGAAAAAACATCGATGTCACGGGTATTCTGTTTTTCCTGTCTCCGCTGCTTGCCATCTTTTTTGTTTCAATCGCCGGACTGATGTTCTCCGGACTGTCCTTCGGTGATCTGCACCGGGGGAATGAAATCGCCGGAAAATTCATCGAGCCGATCCGACAGTATCGGCTCATGGCCGACAGCTTGAAATCTTTAGTCTGGTCCAGCACGAATCCGTTCATGGAATTTTTCCTTCCCGAAGTTCGCAATCTTATCTGGCTGATTGCATTGGGAACGGTATTGAACCGCTTTCTGGAAGCATTCTTTTATCCTTATGTCGTCTTCTACATACTGGGCTTTTCCAGCATCCGTCGGTATCGATCGGATGCAAGACTGCTGTACCTGATACTGCTGTCGATCGGAGGCATCGCACTGCTGTATGTACACACACTTCAAACTTGGATGCTGTATTACCGGTTTTTCGGCATCGTGATGATACCTGCCGCAGTCTTCTGCGCCTTCGGAATGGATAGACTGATCGCTCGTGTTCCCCAGAAATTGTCGATTCAACCCGCCATGGTGTTCTGGCTGCTTTTTGTGCTGATTATCGGCATCGGTTTGCCCAAAAATCTGAAGTCGGCGGATTCCGATAAAACGGTATTCGTTCAGATCGGAGAAACATTGTCACAGCTCAATACCGACACATCCGGTGTCCGAATCGCCTCATCCCGCCATACCCAGATATGGATGTCTTTTTACGCCAATCTTCATCTTTCCGAAACACCCCCCTGCCCGCTCGATCCTGTGAACTGCTGGGAGTCCTTTCCCGATGATCCGGAACAGTTCAGAAACCATCTTCTGCAAAACAGACAGAAATTCGTACTCTGGGAAGAAATGCACTGGCGTTTTCGCAGTTTCGGACCTTCGGAAATGTCTGCCTCGATCGCCTATCGGGAACTGGGCCGCTGGTATCATCGGGATACAGGAAATATGATCCTCTATGCAGTCAACGATACGAATCACTGATGACCGATATAACCGATGACAGACAATAGAGAACAAAAACTCGATCATTTATCCGCCACCTTCCGCCCATCGATAGCCGTGGTGATCCCCCGTTACGGCCGTATCGGCGGGGCCGAGAACATGGCTTTTCAGCTCTGCGAACGCCTGGCCGACATGTTTGACATGCATGTGTTTGCCGGGAAATGGGATGCCGGCCCTTCCCGGATGACGTTTCACAAAGTACCGATGATTCATTTTCCCAGGTGGCTTCAGCCTGTCAGCTTTGCCATGTTTGCCGACCGCAAAATTTCCAGCATGCCCTTCGATCTGATTCATAGCCACGAACGCATTTTCCGAATGGATTTATTGACGTTCCACGGCATTCCGCATGAAACGTGGATTCGAGACATGCGGCAAAAATCGTTGAGCGGGTTCGACAGAGCCACGTGCTATACCGAAAAAAAAGGAATCGAAAATCCGGCGCTGAAAATGATTCTACCGGTATCCTCCCTGGTGAAAAGCGAACTGGCCAAACACTATGTCTTCCCGGATAACCATATTTCCATCGTGCATCCTGGCGTCTCGATCGAACGGTTTTCCCGTCTGGACGCCCGGTCCTGCCGAGAGCGCATTCGTGCCAGACACGGGTTTTCCGCTTCGGATGTGGTCATCTGCTTTGTGGGAATGAATTTTGAAATCAAACGGCTGGATCTGGTGATTCAGGGAATGGCCGGTATGCAACACGGGGGGCCTTCTTCCGCCTTGCCCAAGTTATTGGTCGTCGGAAAGGGAAACAGCGGGCCATACCGGAAAATGGCTGAAAGTCTCGGTATCGACGATCGCATCGTTTTTGCCGGCGTAACAGATGAAATCGAAACCTATTATCTGGCAAGCGATATATTCGTGATGCCGTCCCGCATGGATACGTTCGGTCTGGTTGTCCTGGAAGCCATGGCCGCCGGACTGCCGGTTGTGATCAGCTCCACGGTGGGAGCCGCAGACATTGTCGTTCACGGAGAAAACGGCTTCATTCTGCCTGAAAAACCGACTGCACGGGATATGGCGGCATCGTTGATCCGACTGATGAATCCGCAAGTCCGACAGTCCATGAGCGAATCCACCCGCAGGACGGCCGCGGATCATGATTGGAGTCGGGTCACAGACAGAATGGCCGAAATATACCGCAAACTGATCGCCGCCAGGAACATCGGCCATGCCACTCACATCGACAGGAGATAACGATGCCTCACCCGGAAATCGACATCCGCCACGTCCGCACCTGCTTGGCCCGAGATCGGATATCCAAAGTGACCACATCATTGGAGGCGGGCCCCCTTGGTTCCGGCA
>CAYQKZ010000091.1:0-4750 GCA_964418135.1 uncultured Desulfobacterales bacterium | reverse complement strand
TTGAGATTATGCCCGTTCGCAATATAGCCGAAAGATACAAGGAGAATTCATGACACCCCACCCGGAAATCGACATCAGCCGGGTCCGCACCTGCTTGGCCAGAGAGCGGATTTCCAAGGTTACCACGGAACTTGAGGCCGGCCCCCTTTGCGCCGGCATGACGATGCAGGAATTTCTGGATGCGCTGCCCCGGATATTGAAGGCCGATGCCCTGAAGGCGGTTGCCCTGGCAGTGGTCGAGGCAAAACGGAAAAACAAACCGGTCATTGCCATGATCGGCGGTCATGTTATCAAAACCGGATGCAGCCCGGTGCTTGCAGGTCTGGCTGAAAACGGGTATATTACCCATGTGGCCTCCAACGGTGCTGCCGCCATTCACGATACGGAACTGGCCCGGTTCGGACATACGTCGGAAGATGTGGCCTCTCAGCTTGAAGACGGATCATTCGGCATGGCCGAAGACACGGCAGCCCTGGTCAATGAAGCCGCCAGACAGTCTGCGGCATCATCCGGAGAAACCGCAGAAGGTTTCGGCGAAGCCGTAGGAAGGCTGCTATCAGAGGAGGCGCCGCCGCATCTGAGGCGTGCCCTGACCTATGAATGCTTCCGGTTGAAACTCCCCTACACCCTTCATGTGGCAGTGGGAACCGATATCGTGCATCAGCATCCTTCGGCCAGCGGGGCTGCCATCGGTGAAGCGTCGTTACGGGATTTCCGCATTTTTGCGGCATCTGTTTCCGGCCTGGGGAACGGCGGTGTCGTACTCAATTTTGGCAGTGCGGTTTTGATGCCGGAAGTTTTTTTAAAAGCCCTGGCCGTTGCCCGCAATCTGGGTTTTTCCGTCACGCATTTTACAACCGCCAATTTCGACATGACCCAGCATTACCGGCCGACCGTCAATGTGGTCCAACGCCCTGTCTTGCCCGGAGGCAAAGGATATGCTATTACAGGGCATCATGAAATCATGATTCCGCTTCTGGCGGCCGCCATTTATGAAACCGCCCGGACGATATGACCATCGGAACCGGGTGAAGGACAGAAAATGAACATACAGTTTTTCTCGGATCAGCTTTCCGACCATATCGACTGCTTCATGGCTTTGAAACATCAGGCACCGGAAATCCTCCGCGGAGCCCAGGAGATTATCGCATCACTGGATGCCGGCAATAAAATTCTCGTCTGCGGAAACGGTGGTTCCGCCGCCGATGCACAGCATTTTGCCGCGGAACTGATAGGACGTTTTGAACGGGAACGGCCGTCTTATCCGGCCATCGCCCTGACCACGGATACTTCCACGTTGACGGCCATCGGAAACGACTACGGATTTGAACATGTGTTTTCCCGTCAGGTGGCCGGCCTGGGCAGAAAAGGCGATCTGTTGATCGCCATTTCCACTTCCGGCAATTCCCCCAATGTTCTCGAAGCCGTCCGGATGGCCGCTTCCAAGGAAATAAAGACCATCGGACTTCTGGGAAGAGACGGCGGCCGCCTGAAAGAGGTGGTCGGGTGCCCCGTGATTGTTCCGCATGCCCGCACAGCCCGAATCCAGGAAGCCCACAGCTTCATTCTGCATTTCTGGGCATGCTGTGTGGATGAGGCAGTTCAGGCGCCGACATCATGAATTTGTCCGCTTTGACCCATAAACACATTCTGGTTGTCGGCGATATCATGCTGGATCGATATCTCTGGGGGGATGTCAAGCGGATATCGCCGGAGGCCCCCGTACCGGTCGTCCGCGTACGGCAGCAATCCGAGGTGCCGGGCGGTGCGGGTAACGTTGCGGCAAACCTGGCCGGACTTGAATGCCCGGTATCCATCCTGGGGATTTGCGGCAATGATGCGGCTGGAAACCGTTTAAAGAAGATTTTTCTGGGAAAAAAGATCGATCCGCTGCTTCAGGAAAGCACGGCTCGGCCCACCATCACCAAAACCCGTGTCATGGCCAGAGGTCAGCAGCTTCTTCGTCTCGATGAGGAAGAACCCCGCAATTTAAGCCCGGAGATGGCAGAAAAGCTGATCACCCGGTTTGAACAGACAGCTCCGCAATGTGATGTCATCATCTTGTCCGATTACGGCAAAGGCATTTTTCAAACTCCAGATCTCTGCCGACATTGCATCCACTTTTGTCGAACAGCTGGTATTCCGGTTCTTGTTGATCCCAAAGGAGCGGACTGGACCCGCTATCAGGGAGCGACCTGCATCACGCCAAACACAGCCGAACTGGAATTGGCCGCGGGCAGTACTTTTGAGGAGAACGATTCCGAACTGTATCAAAGTGCTTCGGCTATCCGTCGGCAATACGGTCTGGAAAGGCTCCTGGTTACACGCGGCTCCCGCGGCATGATTCTTTGCGGAGAGGATACAGCTTCCCTTGTCATTCCAGCCCAGGCACGGGAAGTGTTCGATGTCTCCGGCGCCGGAGATACGGTCATCGCCACATTAGCCGCCGGCCTGGCATTGGGGCTTTCCTTTGCCCATGCCGCCCAGCTCTCGAATCTGGCAGCCGGAATCGTGGTGGGAAAACTGGGAACCCAGCCGATCATGCGTTCCGAGTTGACAACTGCCATCGAACTGAATGACGTTCAGCAGCAGAGCGCCATCAATTCCAAAACAGCCTCTCTGGAATCCGCCCGAATCCTGATCAAGTCCTGGCAGAGTTCCGGCCGGAAAGTGGTGTTTACGAACGGTTGTTACGACCTGATTCATCCCGGCCACATCCATCTGCTGCATCAGTCCCGAGATCTGGGAGACCGCCTGATCGTCGGGCTCAATACAGATGCATCGGTCCGTCGTCTGAAGGGTAACAGCCGGCCCATTGTATCGGAACGGGATCGGGCGGCCATTGTCGGCGCCCTGGGCTGTGTGGATCTGGTAGTTTTGTTCGATGAAGACACCCCGTTGCAACTGATCGAGGCACTCAAGCCCGATATTCTGGTCAAGGGTGAAGATTACCGGTTGGATCAAGTTGTGGGAAGAGACGTGGTGGAATCTTACGGAGGCTGCGTATGCCGTGTTCCTCTGCTTCAAGGCTACAGCACCACACTGATCGCGGAAAAGATCGCATCCGCACAGCAGAATTCCTAATTTTGTATTCGGTTCAGGGTTGCATGATGGCAGGGGATGGTTCCAAACGCGCTTTCATACAATGATTTGACCTGAGCCGATGTTTTTTTTCACACATCAAGCCGCGAACTTTTTTTCGTCTGTTTCGTGGATTTTGTGGTTTGATTTTTTTTCATGATAAACATCAATGGGAGACCGACATGGCGATACACCCCCAACTCTTGAAAATTCTGGCATGCCCCAAATGCAAGGGCGACATTCATCTGAACGAAAGCGGCGACGGACTGGTCTGTGAACAATGCAGACTGCTCTATGAAATCCGGGATGATATCCCAATCATGCTGATTGAAGAAGCCAGGCCGCTTGCCTGATTCCCATGAGCCGACCTCAGCCCCCCAAGCCCGCCAAGCTGATCATCGGACTGTTTACCCGAAAGCTGGAAGTGATGACGGCAGTGGTTGCCGAACTGTTAAACGGCTTTGGCCCCATCGATCTGGTGAGCCCGATTTTTCCTTTTGATTTTACAACATATTATGAAAAGGAAATGGGATCGCCCCTGTTTCGGAGAATTATTGTTTTCAAATCTTTGATTCAGCAGGAATATCTGGCAGCCGTCAAACTCAGGACAAACGAGATCGAGCGGGTTTTTGCCGAGGATGGAAACCGGCAAATCAATATCGATCCCGGATATCTTCTGATGGAACGGCTGGTACTGGCAACCGGAAAGAATTATGTACATAGAATTTATATCGGCAAAGGAATTTATGCGGATCTCACACTCATTTACCAGAAAAACAGCTATCATGTACTTCCCTGGACATACCCGGATTACGCCCATGACACCATCCGGAGCTTTCTGTCTCTTGTCCGCAATAAATATCTGGAAGATTTAAAGGAAATACCGACATGATCCTGAGTATGACTGCCTTTGCCGGTTCGAAACTCTCCGTCCCCCCTGTTTCCGTCTCCTGTGAAATCCGCGGCTGCAACAGCAAATCCCTGGATATATCACTTCGAACCACCTCCGGGTACGCCGCACTTGAAGAAAAAGTTAAATCGCTGATCGCAGAAACCATCAGCCGTGGACGACTCGATGTTCAGATCCAGATATTGGAAGCCGTCGAATCCCCATCTGCCTTCGAAATGGACGAGCCCCGCGCACTGGCTTATTTTCAGGCTTTGACCGATATCAACCAGCGTTTTTCGCTCCAATCTCCCATCACCCTCGATATGATGGTCGGGGCCGGAATCATCAAGCCTTCCGAATCGGAAAAAGACATGAATTCCGCCTGGACAGTTGTGCAGCCCTGTATCCAGGAAGCGGGTCACCGGCTGGTGGACATGCGAAAACAGGAAGGTGAGTTTCTGGCTGCAGACATCCGAACCCGGCTTCAAACCATTGAAATGCAGTTGGCCCGAATCGAAAAAGAGTCCGAAGGGCTCCTCTCCTACTATCAGGATCGGTTGATCCGCCGCATCCAGAAACTGACGCAGGGAATCGTGGATATCGATCCGGGACGCGTGGCCCAGGAAGCGGCTTTTCTGGCTGATCGCAGCGATATTTCCGAAGAAATCGTCCGAGCCAAAAGTCACCTGAATCAGTTTCGTCAGATCATGGTTGCCCTGGAACCCACCGGAAGAAAATTGAATTTTTTGCTTCAGGAAATGAACCGGGAATTCAACACCA
>CAYQKZ010000090.1:0-10667 GCA_964418135.1 uncultured Desulfobacterales bacterium | reverse complement strand
CTATTAAATCAGATGGTTGTGCATTTACCGGCAAAAAAACTTGATAATCGAGTAAGATAAGATCATCGAATCGCTTCCCACACAATTTGCACTCATAGCGCTGCCTTGACGGGCTCTTTTTCATCGAAGCCTCTTCTGATGACTTGCCTGGAATCACAAAACGGGCAATGTCTTCCATCCGGCCAGCGAAGTTCCCGGACAGTATCTTAGCACTGGGCATCATCAATCAAGTCCTTTATGTTTATCTGCATCTGTTGGTCTCCTCCCGTGATTCGGGTATTTGATGATTTTCAACCGAATGGGGTCTGAAAGGTCTTTCACAACTTTAATCGGCTGATCCATAAAACATCCATGGTTATTGCAGCATGTTGGCAAAATAGCCCGGTAACTCGATGCCGCATACCCGATTCCGTCCCTGCGTTTTGGCTTCGACAAGTTGTGTTTCAACCAGGGATATCACCTGACCGGGTTGTCGATCCGGACCGGGTATGGTGACAATGACCCCGATGCTGAGGGTAACGACCGGTGCGGTTTTCGAAGCAGCGTGAGGAATTCCCCGTTCATGGACGGCTCGAATCATGGCCGATGCCTTTTGCATGGCACCATCGAAATAAATGTCCGGAAGAAGGCACGCAAACACTTCGCCGCTGAAACGCGCCAGAATATCATGGGATCTGCCGAGCTGCTCCTTTAGAATCGTCGCCACTTCCTTCAGACAATTGTCTCCGGTCAGATGACCATAAGTTTCATTATACGTTTTAAAATGATCGATATCGATCATCAGGAGAGCCAGAGGGGTTATGAGCCGCCGACAACGCCGCCATTCGGCATCGAGACTCTCATCAAAGCAGTGACGGTTGGCGACACCGGTCAGGCCATCGACGAATGCCATCGACTCCAGCAGACGCAATTGGTTTTTCAGGGATAAGTGTACCTTAACCCGATTGAGAACAACTGTCGGATTGATCGGTTGGGTGATAATATCGGCCGCACCGGCAAGAATCGCTCTATTTTCCAATTCCTGATGATCCGGTGGTATCAGAAATAAGACAGGAATATTCTGTGTATTCATGTCTTTCTTCAGCCGCCTGCAAATCTCGAATCCTTCCATGTTCGGTATCAAGACATCGATCAGAATAATTGCCGGCAATTTGTTCTGGCATGTTTCAAATGGCTGGTCACCGCTGCAGATGGCAGACACGTCGTAGTCCCGCTGAAAAATCTCATGCAGCGCCTCGATGCAGATCGGCAGATCACTGATCACCAGCAATTCAGTATGGGGAGCAACGATAGCGTCTAATTGTTGATTAAACGGCGACATGATATCAAATATCATCATAATTCCCCCTTTCGTAAGTTCCGGCATGTTGACGAAATATTCGATTTGGATAAAATATCAATCGCTCCAGTTTCACCGCAAAAGCGTACAGAACAGAAAAATGATACGGATGCCTGCGGGTTACCGGATTCGAGATTATCATTGCGCCTGTGCAGTGAATATTCACTATGAAAACAGATGCAGTATCTGCACAATAATTGATTATTACATGAAGTTCAACAGGGATCGATTATGAATAATGAAGCGGCATATCCTGTGATGACAAGTATGCTTCCGGAAGACCTGGCGGATTTGAAAACCGCCAGGTGGCTGCTGGAAAATCCGAGCATTGCCGCAAAAATCACCGATTTTCTGGGCAGGCCGATTCAAAAAGGGTTTGATCTTCTTCCCCGGAATTGGAACGCCATTATCGGGGCCGTTGCCCGTTCTGTATTGTTCATGTCTGTCAATGCAGCGATCTATACGATGAATACCAGCCCGATCAAGGAGTCGTCGGATTTCCGGCATAAATTATCTGTGCTGCTGACAGGTGGAATCGGTGGTTTTTTCGGGTTGCCGGCATTGGCGATAGAGCTTCCTGTTTCAACGATAATCATGTTACGATCCATTGCAGACATCGCCAGAAGCGAAGGGGAATATATCACAGGCGATGAAGCCAAAATGGCCTGTATCGAAGTGTTCGCACTGGGGGGATTGACCCAGGCTGATGACAGTTCCGGAACAGGCTATTTCGCCGTTCGTGCCACACTCGCAAAATCCGTCTCAAAAGCGGCTGAATATATCGCTGAAAAAGGAATTGCCGAAGAAGGAGTACCGGCCCTAATCCGTCTGATCTATCAGGTTGCAGAGCGGTTCAGTATTCAGGTTTCCGAAAAAGCCGCTGCCCAGGCCCTTCCGGCAATCGGCGCAGTCGGGGGCGCACTGATCAACACATTGTTTATCGAGCATTTCCAGAATATGGCCCATGGTCATTTCGTCATCAGACGACTCGAAAGAAAATACGGAAAACCGGCTGTTCGACACGCCTTCGGTATTGTATAGAATTTATTGATGGGATAGAATTCTATTGATAACTGGAACTTGTATGGCTACAATCATAAATGTCACTGTGGTGAAATTGAAATGGCATAAAAACAAGATTCGGCTGAAATGATGAAAGAATGTAGAGACTGTAAACACATCGTCAGTCATCAGGCATTTTCCTGCCCCGGCTGTGGTGCGCCGTATCCGGCCAGAGAACAATGGAATGGTTGGGGCTTCGAGTATCGGTCCAAAACCATGATTTTCGGGCTGCCGTTGATCCATATTTCATTCAAATACCGACCCAACCGTGTGCCGGTTCCGGCAAAAGGGATCATCGCAATCGGGCAATTCGGCATCGGCATCCTAACGATTTCTCAGTTCGGTATCGGCGTTGTCAGTATCAGCCAGTTTACGATCGCCGTATTTGCACTGGCCCAGTTTGCGCTGGCATGGTCGCTGATCGCGCAGATGGGTCTGTATTTTCACACGGGCTATGGTCAGATAGTTCGAAATGTTCTAACCATCTTTGGAGTTTTTAAATGAATAAATTTATGCTGTTTGTATTTAACGGGGACCCTATGTGTTTTATTCATGTACTGCTCAATGGTCTGGATATGAAGGAAAGAGGCCATGAAGCCGGTATCGTGATCGAAGGTTCGGCTGTCCGACTGCTGCCGGATTTGGCTCTGGATCAGCATCCGCTGCACCTTCTCTGGGAAAAGACAAAAGCGGCTGGATTGATTACGGGCGTCTGCAAAGCCTGTTCAAAGAAACTGGGGACGATTGATTCGGCAACCGATCAAGGACTTGCCCTGCTCGATGATATCGGCGGGCATCCCAGTATCGCCAAATACCGGGATGCCGGATACGAAGTGATTACTTTTTAAGATACTGCAAATACCGATCAACTACCCTTATAATGATTTTTCCACATCACGAACCACACGAAAGACTGATTTCTTGAAGCTGCGTCTGAGAAACATACCCGTATTGAAAACTCCTTGATAAACGGATTTGTTTCAGTTACAGACTTCAATAACGTGTTTGATATTTGGGCGTATGAGAAACAACTTCAGGATAAACAGTTGTCCATATTTTGGGGCAGGAGGATAGAAGCAGTGTCTCCTCAACATGATAAATCGATAAGTTTGATAGAATATGCACTGGGGCAGGATCAGTTGGATAAAATCGAAAAAATTCTGTTGTCCGATATCGTTGCCAGCGGTGTTCACTGCGTATTGCTGATTGATTTTGCCGGCAACATCATTGCAAAAGGGGATAACGGTAATTCCCGGATTGACGTCTATTCTCTGGCAGCTTTGTCTGCGGCCAATTTTGGGGCTGTTGAAGCAATGGCAAAAATTGTGGGTCAGGAGGAATTTGCCCTGCTCTTTCACAAAGGTGAAACAGAAAGTTTATATTTCAGCAAAGTTAACGAAGAATTGCTGATCATCACGGTGTTCGGTAAAAAAATCTCTCTTGGCCTGTTACGAATGAAAGTGGCGGATGTTGTTGAGAAAATCCGACGAATCTGGAAATCCGGATCATAAACGGGGTGTAGACGCCTTCATCAATAAGGGAGTTTCTTGATTGGCATTCATCAATATGAAAAATAAGGAAGTCCAGGCTAAAATCGTTTTTTATGGGCCTGGACGGGGTGGAAAAACCACCAATCTGGAATACATCTACCAGCAGTTTCGGGAGCGGATCCCCTCCGAGATGGTCAGTATCAAAACACATGGCGATCGAACCCTTTTTTTTGATTTTGTTCCGTTCGATGTCGGTACGATCAAGGGGTATTCCATTCGCATGCAGCTCTACACCGTGCCCGGCCAGATTAAATACGACGCCACACGTCGACTGGTGCTGAAAGGGGTGGATGCCGTGGTATTCGTTGCAGATTCCTTGACGGTCCAGCGGGACCAGAATTTGATATCCCTAAAGAATCTTCAGGATAATCTGGCGGCACACAAAAAAGACATTTATCACATTCCCCTGATTCTTCAGTACAATAAAAGAGATCTTGAGAGTCAAGGAATCCCCGTCATGTCGATTGAGATGATGGAAAGTGATCTGAACGACAAACTGAAAGTCCCCTCAATTCCAGCCAGTGCCCTGAAAGGGGACAATGTGGTGATGACACTCAAAAAAATCATATCGATGACCATGGCATCTTTTCAGAAGGGTCTATAATGGGAGACGCATTCATGACGGTAGATCAAGTCGATACCGACAGCTCGGAATCCGAAAAGCGACTGGAAGAAGAACTGGGTCAAGAGGATAGATCATTCGTACCGAATCCCGGTGATTCTGCTGATAACAGTCGAGTGGTATCTCCGCTGACGACTTTGAAATCCATTGTGTTGTCCATGGATTGGGAAATCAACGATTCCATTCTGACCGACTTCGTTCAGGAATTGATCCGGTTGAAAACCATTTTCAAAAATGACATCATTGTGGTGAAATGTCTTCAATTGCTCGAAGCGATCGGCAAGTACATTTTGCAAAAAAAAGCGGAGACCCATCCGGATTCCATCCGGCTGCTTCAATTCATTTACCGCGATCTGGAAATTCTTTTGCTCTCGAAAGGAATTTCTGAAAGTGCCAAACGAAGTATTCTTGCCGACGAAATCGCTCAGTTCAAGAAACTGAAGGAAAAATTATCAGAACCATCAAAACCGTCATCTGACGACTATTCCATTAAAACCCTCAAACCTTATGCATCGTCTGTACCGACCAATGCCGGGCAGCCACTTCCCAGAGCCATGACGGAACAGGAACCGTTGCCGCCGCATGAAGCATTCCTGTATGCCGTCGAAGAGATGAAAAAGACCATTCAAGCAGAGTTCAGCGCCATTCGTGCGGAACTCAAACTATGGCGTAAAGGCAGATAGTTTCCTTACGGATTTATCTGCGTGTGGTTCAAACCATCTTTTTTTCATTCTCTGGGTGTGAATATAGGTTTTCCCATGATTCAACAACATGCCCTTCTAGTGGACAACGATCCAAATTTTCTAACTATTTTTAGTGAAATTCTAACCAGGGAAGGCTATCAGGTTCGGACTGCGAAAGATGGGAAAGAAGCGCTCTCAGAAATTCACAGAAATCCTCCGGATGTGTTGTTTACAGATCTGATCATCCCCAAAATATCCGGCGAACAGTTGATTCGATTCGTCCGCGATGATCCAGCCATCGCTCCGATGTTGATTGTGGTTGTATCAGGAGCCATTCTGGAATATTCGGGCCATGAACAGATTGCGGCGGATTATTTCATAACCAAGAGTAATATCCAGTCTTTTCAGCAGCAGATTCTAATTTTATCGCAAAAACTCCGATCGTCCACAGTTCCTGAAACGCGAATTCTGATTACCGATCAAAGTCTGAGAAGCCGGAGAATTGTCAAAGAGTTGCTGAACGATCGCCGGCAAATTCTTCATGTGCTTGAAAATTTGCAGGCCGGCCTTCTTGTGTACGATACCGACATGCGGATTCTCAGCGCCAATCCGGCTGCTGAAATTCTTCTTGAAAAGCCCATTCGTCAGATTCTGGGGAATTTTGTCGAAAATCAGTTTGATGAAAAATATCGCGCAGTCCTTCAAGAACGCCTTACACCGGGTGATACCGACCCGGAGCAATATGGTCATCTGACGGTTCACTGTCAGGATAGAATACTGGAATTAAACATATCTCATCTGACGGGTTCTCTGGACGAAATCTGGCAAGGGGGGATCGTCTTACTGGTCGATGTGACCCGCATGGAAAAGCTGCATGGGTATCTGGCATCGACTGCCCGTGTGGCATCCATGCTTTTGAAACGGGAAAGCGCATATGATCAGGTATTCAGTGTTCTGGAAATCATGGGAAAAGCAGCCGGGGCTAGCCGGTCTTACTGGTATCAAAATTCACGGATTGATTCCGGTAATGTATGGATGACTTTGAAAGCCGAATGGTGCGCCGAGGGTGTTATTTCTCAGGCATCTCTGGCGGATCTTCGGCAGGTATTTTATCATGCGGAATTTTCAAGATGGTATGCAGAGCTATCCGCAGACCGCATTATCTCCGGGGTGGTCAATGAGTTCCCGGAGACCGAGACACGTTTTCTGCAGACATTGGGAATTCGTTCGATACTGATCATACCGCTTCTGATCAAAGGCCGTTTTGAAGGGTTTATTGGGTTTGACAACTGTCTTAAAGAAGCGCCCTGGAAAGATCCGGAAATCCATTTGATGCGGATGGCCACGGACTCTCTGGCCAAGGCATTTGATTATGAAATGTCGGTCCTTGAAAAAAACAAGCTCGAAGATCAGTTACTGCATTCCCAACGAATGAAATTCATGGGTGAAATATCAGCCGGGCTGTCTCACAATTTTCGCAATCTTCTAGCCGGTATCATGGGCAATGCGGAATGGATCCGTTTGAAAAATCCCGATGCCGCAGATATTCAGAAATGCGCCGGCAGCATTATCCATATCGCCCGGACCGGATCGGATCTGATTTCCGGTTTAATGAAATTTTCACGCATGGATTCCCGAGGCCCGAAACGTATCTTCAATCTGGCCGATACACTTCAGGAATGCTGTCAGATTCTTTCGACTTCATTTGACGGGCAGATCAAAGTTCAAAATAAATGGCCGCAGGTGATAGCAATGGAAGGGGATCCATCGGAACTGAGCCAGGTCTTCATGAACCTGCTTAGCAATGCACGGGATGCCATGCCGGATGGGGGAACCCTTTTAATTGAAGCCAAGGAGAGTGATCAGCAGATTGTTATTCGGGTATCGGATACCGGTTGCGGCATGACGGAAGAGACCGCGCGGAGAATATTCGATCCATTTTTTACGACAAAGGATGTGGGTAAGGGAACCGGGCTGGGCCTTTCCTCCGCTTACGGCATCGTACATAATTATGGGGGAGATATCCAGGTATTCTCACAGCCGGGACTGGGAACCGTCTTTACCGTGATACTTCCCATTTCAGCGGAACGCGATCTACCGACTCAAACAGTAAACGATATACTGATTCCCGGCCACGGAGAAAAAATTCTGCTGGTGGATGATGATGAAACCATATCCGGCGTTTTTAAACAGTTACTGGAAAGCAATGGTTATGTCGTTACAATTGCCGCATCTGGCCGGGATGCAGTCAATCTTTATCCGGTAAACCGGCCGGATGTCGTTCTGATGGATCGCAACATGCCGGTGATGGATGGTATTGCCGCCACTACAGAGATACTCGATATGGACCCATCGGCCCGAATCATCATTACCTCCGGCTACGAAGCGGATGGAGCGGATGGCGTACCGCCGCATTTGAAAGATGTAATTACGGGATACATCGTCAAACCGTTCGAGATCGCCGGGTTATCCAAATTATTGGCGGAGGTGCTGAAACCGTGAGTACAAATCCTGCTCTATCCATGACGGAAATCAACGCCAAAATTCATGAAGCTGAAGTCTATCAGTCCATGGGGCTTCTGGATGCCAGCCTCGATACCTATCACCACCTGCTTGCCGACCTGCAGGTTCAGGACCCCCGGAAAGAGCAGGAGGTTCAAAAGCGGATGTCGGCCCTGCGCGTTCAGCTCCATGATCTGGACAAGGAAATCGTTGGCAAAGTATCGCAGAAAGAGCTGTCGATCTTGCAGAGCAGTCCGGCCGAAGAGACCGCCGATACTTTGATTGAAAGTGCCGCCGCATTCAAGGAACTGGGCCTCGTCAAAGAATCCGCTGCTGAATATGAAAAAGCGTTCCGGAAAACCCCTTTATCCGCCGATCTATTGAATCGTTTTATGGATTGCCTGCTTCTTTTCAATTCGCCCGGTCAGGTTGTCGAACAACTGACTCCCATTATTTATCAGCTCGATGTCGAAACATCACAAAAGACCCGACTGGTTTCGGATATGGGTCTCGAGATGGAAAAACGAGGGCACAAGGACATGGCGATTGAATTGTATAAAGGTGCCCTGATGATGGATCCCGGTGTCGGTGAAGTCGAACAGAGACTGAACGCACTGTTGGCGCAGATGATGCCCGGGTCCCGTTACGATTATCTGATCAACGAAAAATTGGTGACTCCCGGACATCTTCAGCGGGCACTGGTCACCTCACAAAAGACGCGCAAAAGTGTGGAACACGTTCTGATGGAAGATTTTCAGTTGATAAAAAGCGATATCGGCAAATCGCTTTCCCTCTTTTACGGCGTACCATTCAAAACTTTCGATTCCGCCCATCCGGTTCCGTACGAACTGATTCGGAACTTAAAAAAATCTTTTCTGTTGAACGATATCTGGGTTCCCCTGAACTGGAATAAAAACGGGATCGAAATCATTGTGGATGATCCCAAGGATATCCGGAAAACCGATCATATCAAAGCCCTGATCAAGATGCCCAACATTCAGCTTTTCGTGGGGATCAAAGAAGATATCGAAGAGTATATCAAACGTTTTTACGAGCAGAATCAGAGCTCAGAGTCTATGGAATCCTCTCTCGATATCGACGAGATGATTCCGGATGTTGTCTTTGAAGAAGATGCCGAAGAGGAACTGGAATCTATGGATGAATCCACCAGCCAGGTTGTCCGGCTGGTGGATCAGGTACTGGTGACGGCGTATCGGTCTGGGGTTTCAGATATCCATATCGAACCATCTCCGGTAACCAATAAAACCGGAATACGGTTTCGGATGGACGGTGTGTGTCAGGAATATCTGAAAGTTCCCAACACCATGGCCAAAGGTATTCTGTCACGGATCAAGATCATGTGCAATCTGGATATTTCCGAGCGACGCCTGCCACAGGACGGCAAAATCAAATTCCGACGAAGAGGCGTTCAGCCCTTTGAACTTCGGGTGGCCACCATTCCCACAACTGGAGGTTTCGAAGACGCTGTTTTGCGAATTCTGGCCAAGGCAGGAGCCATGAAACTCGATCAGATGGGATTGAGTTTCCGAAACTTCACAATCCTGCAAAAAATCCTGGTTCAGCCATACGGACTGATTCTGGTGGTAGGTCCGACCGGTTCCGGGAAAACGACTACCCTTCATGCTGCACTCGGACACATCAACAAACCCGGCGTCAAGATTTGGACGGCCGAAGATCCGGTAGAAATCACGCAGGCAGGACTGCGTCAGGTGGAGGTCAAGCCCAGGATCGGTCTTGATTTTGCGCGCGTCATGCGCTCTTTTCTGCGTGCCGATCCCGATGTGATCATGATTGGTGAAATGCGCGACGAAGAGACGGCATCGATCGGTATCGAAGCCTCATTGACCGGGCATTTGGTATTTTCCACCCTTCATACCAACAGTGCGCCTGAAACGATTACCCGGTTACTGGATATGGGACTCAATCCCCTGAATTTTTCAGATGCTTTCCTGGGAGTGCTGGCACAGCGACTGGTACGAACGCTTTGCAAGAACTGTCGCGAGTCCTATCACCCGTCCGAGGAAGAGTTCAACGACATCGTAACGGTTTACGGTTCGGAAGCTTTTGTGCTGACTGGTATCCGGTATACTCCGGAACTGGAAATATATCGACCGACGGGCTGCGATACCTGTGCCGGCAGTGGGTACAAAGGCCGGATGGGGATTCATGAACTCATGGAAGGCACCCGGGAAATCAAGCGTATGATCAAAAAGCAGGCATCCGCTGAAGAGCTTTTTCATCAGGCAGATCAGGAAGGCATGACCACACTCAAACAGGATGCAATTTTCAAAATGTTCCAAGGTTACACGGATATGAAAGAAATCAATCGCGTTTGCATCGGATAAACTATCAATGAAAAAACAGGCTCTTGTCGTAGATAACGATTTTTTCTTTGTTGAATTTTTAACGGATATTCTCCTGCAGCGGGGATATGAAATCGTTAAAGCTTATAATGGCATTGAAGGGATTCTAAAACTTAATACATGCCATATAGATATTCTTTTTGTGAATATGGTCATGCCCAAAATCGATGGAAAACAGTTGATCCAATATACGCGGGAGCATTTTCCCGATACACTATTTCCCATTGTGGCAATATCTGGAACATTGATCGATCAATTGAATGACGTTCATGATATCGGCGCTGATTTTTATCTCACCAAAGCACCCGTCAACACCATGACCCATCAAATCAATCGGCTTCTGGATAGATTGGAACACCAGCCGTTTCAGTCCATCACCGATCCCGAATTTCAGGAGTCGATACCCCTGTTTCCTCGGCAATCGACGGCTGAACTGATCGCAGTGATGGATTTTCAGGAAGCTTTTTTCAACTGTATTGGATTGGGAGTTTTTATTGCAGACGAAGATGCCGTCATCATCAAAGC
>CAYQKZ010000089.1:0-10804 GCA_964418135.1 uncultured Desulfobacterales bacterium | reverse complement strand
TCGTCATGGTAACCGCCAAGGTCACAGGTGTGGAAATCTGTTCGTTGTGGCTGATCGATGAAGGCACCGACCCATTGAAAATCCGGCTGACGGCCACGCAGGCCATCGATCCGGATTATCTCAAGGATCGATCCCTGAGCATGAACGAAGGCATTGTAGGCTATGTGGCCGCTCAGAAAAAACCGGTGATCATTCCCAATGTTCTCGAAGAGCCGCACTTTAAAGAAAAAGATATGGCAAGACGTCTGGGGCTGGTATCCATGGTCAGTGTTCCGCTTCAGGTCAAAAACGAAAAAGTCATCGGTGTTCTCAATTGCTTTACCGCAGAACCGCATGACTTTTCCGAGACAGAGGTCAACCTGATCCAGACGGTTGCCAATCAGGCGGCGGTTGCCATTGTCAACACCGAATTGATGGTGAAAACCCGCGTGATTCAAGAAGAGCTTGAAACACGAAAACTCGTTGAACGGGCCAAAGAAATTCTGATGCTGCGCCGGGGAAAAACCGGGGAGCAAGCCTATCGCTGGATTCAGAAACGGAGCATGACCACCCGAAAATCCATGCGCAGTGTGGCGGAGGCCATTCTGCTTTCCGAAGAACTGGATTGATCAATCAACGGCCACATACAGGCCCCGCTGCTTGCGCTGTATTTTGCCGGTTTTATGCAGCCGGTGCAGAATATTCCGGATTTTTTTTTCGTCATAATGCGTCAGTTCGGATATGCCGTAAAAGTTCAATCCTTCAGTGGAATCTTTGATAGCTTTCAGGATAATCTCCGATGCGTTCGACGTTGGACCGCGAGCGTCCGGGCAGGAGGGACTGCCGGTTTTCGAATTGCCGGATCGCCTGGTTTTTCCGCTGACAGCAGATTTCTTGATGGTTTTTTCCAGTTGATCCAGCCGGTTCATGATTTTCTGAATATCCTGCCGGGTGGGAATTTCAAAGCGGATCATGAAAAATTTGATCATCGCATCGAAACTTACCGATTTTCCACTTCTTCTGGCCATATTTTCCTGGTCGGTCCATAACCGATTCTTGGGGATGTCTGCAACCTTATCTTGACAGAATCAAACCAGCCACGATCGAATGAGATGAAAGAGATATTATTGTTTTTTTGACGATTTTATATTATGTGTTTATAATAAATAGATTTTGGAATATTTCAATAACTAATCCGATAAACGGGGCTGTTTATTTCTCATTTGCAGGAAGAATATGATGCAAGACAGTAAAACACCGATCATCATTGGATGCGACCATGCAGCCTACGATCTGAAGGAAAACCTGAAATCGTTTATTTTACAGAAAGGCATTGAAATTCACGATGTGGGAGCGCACAGCGCGGAATCGGTCGATTATCCCGATTTTGCCTGTCAGGTTGCCGGATCGATTTCCGCCGGCAGATATGCCCGCGGGATACTGCTCTGTGGCACCGGACTCGGCATGTCCATGGTAGCCAACAAATTCCAGCACGTCCGGGCCGCTCTGTGCAACGACCTGTTCTCCGCCATCATGAGCCGGCGCCACAACAATGCCAATATCCTCGTTTTGGGGGGGCGGGTCATCGGGGATGTGCTGGCCAGAGAAATCGTCACGGCATGGCTCGAAACGCCTTTTGAAGGCGGACGGCATCAGCGCCGGCTCGACAAGTTCGAAAACATGGGGTGCCCGATTCAGCCGGCAGCATCCGCCGCCAACTCATAACCTTTTTGAGGTATAACTTGAATTTATCCACCATCGAACGCATCGACCCGGAAATTGCCCGGGTGATTGCTCGTGAATACGACAGACAAGAGAATACGCTGGAGCTGATCGCTTCGGAAAACATCGCCAGTCAGGCCGTCATGGATGCCCAGGGCAGTGTTTTAACCAACAAATATGCCGAAGGGTATCCGAACAAACGGTATTATGGCGGGTGTGAATGGGTCGATCAGGCGGAAAGTCTGGCCATCGAAAGAGCCAATCAGTTGTTTCATTCCACATACGCCAATGTTCAGCCCCATTCGGGATCTCAGGCCAACATGGCTGTTTATTTCGCTTTTCTGAATCCCGGAGACACCATTCTCGGAATGAATCTCTCCCACGGCGGGCATCTGACGCACGGAAGCCCGGTCAGTTTTTCCGGCAGGCTTTTTAAAACCGCTCACTACGGTGTCGATCCCCGTACCGGCCGCATCGACTACCAGGCGGTAGAAGAAATCGCTCACCAAGTCAAACCGAACATGATTGTCGCCGGTGCCAGCGCCTATGCCAGAATCCTCGATTTCGAAGCGTTTGCCCGGATTGCCCGTTCCGTGGGCGCTTATTTCATGGTGGATATGGCGCATATCGCGGGTCTGGTGGCTGCAGGGCTGCATCCATCGCCGATTCCCCATGCCGATGTCGTCACGTCTACAACGCATAAAACCCTCAGAGGCCCCCGCGGGGGACTGATCGTGTCGGCCACGCCGTGCAGCGACAAATTGAACCGGCAGGTTTTCCCCGGCATTCAGGGCGGCCCGCTCATGCATGTCATCGCGGCCAAAGCGGTTGCTTTCAAACAGGCGTTGACGGATGAATTCAGAATTTATCAGCAGCAGGTGGTGAATAATGCGGCAACACTGGCCGCCTGCCTCATGAGCCAGGGGGTCGATCTGGTATCGAACGGCACCGACAATCACATGATGCTGGTGGATCTTACCAGCCTGAATATCACCGGAAAAGATGCCGAAACCGCCCTCGGTCAATCCGGGATTACGGTCAACAAGAACGCGATTCCGTTCGAAACCCGCAGTCCGCAGATCACCAGCGGCATCCGCATCGGAACCCCGGCCGTAACCACACGGGGGATGAAAACGCCTGAAATGACAATCATTGCGGAGCTGATCGTTTCGGTTCTGAAAAATCCACTGGATGAAACTGTTCTGTCCCAGACACGAAAAAAAGTCCATGAATTGTGTCGGGCATTTCCGATTTATCAGGGCTGACAACAGCCATGACGGAACTGGCAACGCTGAATCCACAGAACCTTGCATCTGTAAAAGCCGGCAACAGCCGACCTTCCTGGGACACCTATTTTATGGATATCGCCCGACTGGTCGCCAGCCGTTCCACTTGCATCAGGCGTTCCGTGGGGGCTGTTATCGTCAAAGACAAACGGATTCTGGCAACGGGTTACAATGGGGCTCCTTCGGGGTTGGCGCATTGCCTGGATA
The DNA here is from genome assembly GCA_964418135.1 of uncultured Desulfobacterales bacterium. Classification (GTDB taxonomy): domain Bacteria; phylum Desulfobacterota; class Desulfobacteria; order Desulfobacterales; family Desulfatirhabdiaceae; genus RAAP-1. The sequence goes on along the minus strand of CAYQKZ010000089.1, from coordinate 7,610 downwards.
TCGGATGCCTCCGGGAACAGCTCAATGTCGCATCCGGCCAGAGACATGAACTGTGCCGGGGAATCCATGCGGAACAGAACGCCATCATTCAGGCGGCCTGTCATGGTTTTTCCATTAAAAACACCGTGCTGTACTGCACCAATCTTCCGTGTGCCATCTGCACCAAGATGATCATCAATGCAGGGATATGCCGAATATTCTATCAGGAAGGCTATGCAGACGAGTTGTCTCCGACCATGCTCGAAGAGGCAGGCGTCGACGTGATCCAGGTCTCGTGATGCCGCTGCATAGATGCTGCTGCCGAAGAACGGTACCCGACAAAGCTTTTAGGGAACATAACCGATGAAATGTCCGTTTTGCGCCGATATGGAAAACAAAGTCATCGACTCCAGGCTGAGCAAGGAAGGATATGTGATTCGGCGCCGAAGAGAATGTCTGGCATGCGAACGGCGTTTTACAACGTACGAGCGGATTGAAGAAATTCCCTTGATGATCATCAAAAAAGACGGCCGACGGGAGGAATTCAACCGGGACAAAATTCGAACCGGTATTACCAAAGCCTGTGAAAAGCGCAATATCAGCATGAACAGTATCGAAGATTTCCTGGATGCGCTGGATCAAGAGCTTCGTGAAACCGGAAAAAAGGAAATCTCGTCTTCGGTCGTGGGAGAACGGGTGATGAACCGGCTGCATGAATTGGATGAAATTGCCTATGTCCGGTTTGCCTCCGTTTACCGGGAATTTAAAGATGTGAACGATTTCGTTCAGGAACTCAAGCTGATGCTGGAGAACAATCGATCGTGAAAGATCCCGTCGCTTACATGCAATTAGCCCTTGAACTGGCGGAACAAGGCGCGGGCTATACATCCCCCAACCCGATGGTCGGTGCCGTTGTGGTGGATCCCGACGGCCGAATCGTTGGAAAGGGATATCACCAGTCGGTCGGAGGCCCCCATGCGGAAGTCCATGCCATCGATGATGCCGGCCCGGCTGCCAGAGGCGCGACGCTGTATGTCACCCTCGAGCCTTGCAACCATTTCGGACGCACCCCTCCCTGTACGCATAAAATCATAGACGCGGGAATCACCCATGTCGTGGTTGCCATGTCCGACCCCAATCCCATGGTTCAAGGCAGCGGCAATTCATTGTTGGCCTCGAAAGGTATCCGGGTTACAACAGGTGTGTGCGAAGAGGCCGCCAGGCGGCTGAATGAATCGTTCATCCAATTCGTCACCACCCGCAGGCCTTTTGTCACCCTGAAGTGTGCCGCCACCCTCGACGGACGGATCGCCACACGAACCGGAGACTCCCGATGGGTAACCGGAGAAGCGGCCCGTGCATACGTCCATCGGTTGAGACATGACGTTGACGCCATTCTGGTGGGAGGGGGCACCGTCCAGACGGACAACCCGCAGTTGACGGCCCGGATTCCGGCGTCTCCGGACGGCAGAAAGCCGAAAGATCCGATTCGGATCATTCTGGATACGCATCTGACCATTCCGGATACGGCAATGGTACTCCATCCCGAATCCGACGCTGAAACCATCATCGTTATCGGGCCGACCGATTCGGATCGGAAAGATACCCTGGCCCTAAATCCGAAAGTGCGGATTATCGAAGCTCCGCTTCGTGATGAACATATCGATCTGAACGCCCTGATGGACATGCTGGGTCTGATGGGGATCACCAGCCTTCTCATCGAAGGCGGCAGCCGGGTGATTGCCGGAGCCCTGACCGCCGGCATCGTGGATAAGGTTCTCTTCTTTTTCGCCCCGAAAATTGCCGGCGGGGATGACGGCGTGCCAATCTGTAAAGGGCCTGGCCCCGAATTCATGAAAGACTGCATCCCGGTTCATTCGGTGTCGGTTCGGTGCTTCGATCCGGATATCCTCATAGAGGGATACTTGAAGCACTGAAACCTGTATAAATTTTATTCACCGTAAAGGTGCAAAGAACGCAAATCGTATTCTGTAAAAAGCCTATATTTATATGATGAGTCGTTAGAATCTGCATTTTCATCATACTCCCTCCCCCAGCGGGGGAGGGCAGGGGTGGGGGTTTCAAAAGCGCAGATTATAACGGATCGAAGTATATCTTTGCACCTTTGTGGTGGTGAGACTGTTTTTTTGATTGGACAGACTATGTTTACAGGAATCATTGAAGGACTGGGCACCATTGCCGGGGTTCACGCATCGGGCAAAGGCAGACGCCTGACCATTTCCAGCGATTTCGACCTGTTACAGACCCGGATTGGAGACAGCATTGCCGTCAACGGCGCCTGTCTGACCGCAGTCGAACTCGGAACGCGCCGGTTTGCGGCGGATGTGTCTCCGGAAACTCTCAGCCGCACGACTTTCGGAAAAGCGGCTGTCGGCGAGCGGGTCAATCTGGAGCGGGCGCTGCGGCTCTCCGACCGTATCGACGGTCATCTGGTGTCCGGCCATATCGACGGCATGGGAATCATCGATCGCAAAGAGCCGGCCGGAAATGCCGTAATCGTCACGATCAGTGTCCCGGAAACCCTTTTGCGGTATGTGATTCAAAAAGGTTCCATTGCCGTGGACGGCATCAGTCTGACCATCAACCAGTGCGGTGCCGGTTTTTTTGAAGTCAGCATCATTCCGCATACCGCAGGGCTTACCACAATCGGATTCAAGCCGACGGGTGCTTCGGTGAACATCGAAACCGATATGATCGGAAAATACGTGGAGCGGTTTCTGATGCCGCATCATCCGGCCCAGGCTCCGAAAGCAACCACGGGGCTGGATATGCAGTTTCTGGCCAAATCCGGCTTTTTATAATTCTTTTTTTCACCGCAATAGCGCAAAGGACACAAGGAGAAAATTTTTATCACATGCCATTGATATCCATAGAACAAGCGATCGAAGACATCAAAGCCGGAAAGATGGTGATTCTGGTCGATGATGAAGACCGCGAAAATGAAGGCGATCTGACCATCGCCGCAGAAAAGGTCACTCCGGAACTCATCAATTTCATGGCCAAATACGGACGAGGGCTGGTCTGTCTGTCCATGACCGGTGAAAAGTTGGACAGCCTGAATCTGCCGATGATGGTCAAGGACAACACCTCTCCGTTCAACACGGGGTTCACCGTTTCCATCGAAGCCCGGCGGGGGGTCACCACCGGTATTTCGGCTGCGGATCGGGCCACCACCATTCTTACGGCCATTGCCGATAACACCAAACCAACGGATCTGGTTCGACCCGGTCATATTTTCCCATTACGGGCCAGAAAAGGCGGGGTCATGGTGCGGGCCGGTCAGACGGAAGGCTCCGTCGATCTGGCCAGGCTGGCGGGGCTGAAGCCGGCCGGTGTCATCTGTGAAATCATGAATGAAGACGGGACGATGGCCAGGATGCCATCGCTCGAGATTTTCAGTCAGGAACACGGTATCGGCATCTGTTCCATCGCCGATCTGATCGAACACCGGATGCGGAAGGAATCCTTTGTCCGCCGATCGGCGGAAGCCGTCATTCCTACGGCCTTTGCCGGTGAATTCAAGGTGATCGTTTATGAAAACGATGTCGATGATCTGATGCACGTGGCGCTGGTCAAGGGAGAAATCTCTGCCAATCAGCCGATCCTGGTGCGGGTGCATTCCGAATGTTTGACCGGGGATGTCTTCGGTTCCATGCGGTGCGACTGCGGCGACCAACTGCACAAGGCCATGGAAATGATGGATCGGGAAGGATCGGGAATCGTGCTGTACATGCGTCAGGAAGGCCGGGGCATCGGCCTGGTCAATAAACTGAAGGCGTATGTACTCCAGGACCAGGGAATGGATACGGTGGATGCCAACCTCGAACTCGGATTTCAAGCGGATATGCGCAATTACGGTATCGGCGCCCAGGTGCTGGTGGATCTCGGTGTTAAAAAGATGAGACTGCTCACCAACAATCCCAAAAAAATGATCGGGCTGGACGGATATGGCCTGAGCATTATCGAACAGATTCCCATCGAAATTGAACCCAACGAGTTCAACCGATGCTATCTGGAATGCAAAAAACACAAAATGGGGCATCTGCTGCATATCGATGAAACCCCTTGAGGAGGAGTTATTTCATGCCGAATATGATTGAGGCCAATCTGCTGGCCGAAGGCAAAAAATTCGCTTTGGTGGCCAGCCGTTTCAATGATTTCATTACCGACAGGCTGGTCGGCGGCGCAGTCGATGCCCTGGTTCGATCCGGTGCCGCCACCGAGAACATCGACATCGTCAAAGTGCCGGGGGCTTTCGAGATTCCACTCGTTGCCAAAAAAATGGCCAAAAAAGGCAAATACCACGCCATCATCTGCCTTGGCGCCGTGATTCGCGGCGCCACCCCCCATTTTGAATATGTCAGTTCGGAAGTAACCAAAGGCATAGCCATGGTCAGTCTCGAATTTGAAATTCCGGTGATTTTCGGAATCGTTACGACCGACACCATCGAACAGGCCATCGAACGCGCCGGCACCAAGGCCGGCAACAAGGGATGGCATGCCGCGGTGGCGGCCATTGAAATGGCGAACTTGATTCAGGATATCGACCGGGCATAATTTATGGGAAATCGTCGCAAATCGCGGGAACTCGCCATTCAGGCACTTTTTTTCATGGATATGGCCGACCGTTTCGCCGAAGAGAAATTATCTCTTTTCAGCGAGAATTTTCTGCCTTCCGCTCAGATTCGTCCATTTTTTCTGCATCTTGTCCGTGGCGTTTCATCGGCCAGAGCGGAAATCGATGCACTCATCGAACGATTTTCGAGTAACTGGAAGATCGGCCGGATGTCCGGCGTCGATCGAAATGTCCTGCGGGTGGGTGTTTTTGAAATGCTGTGCTGTCCGGACATCCCCTGCAAGGTATCCATCAACGAGGCCATCGATCTGGGAAAAAAATTCGGCACCGATGAATCCGGTGCATTCGTGAACGGCGTTTTGGACAGCATCCGTCTGGCCATGGAGAAGGAGAATCTGTCTCTGCCGATCCGTGAAGACTATGGCTATATTCCGGACATACCCGAACCCGATCTGTCGAGAGAGGATTCCGAACTGGCGGAGGAAAATGATGCGGCTGTAGATTTTTCCGCTGCACCGGAACCCGAATTTTATCCCCGGAATGACGACAGCGCCAAAACGGATCAGAGAGAATCCGATGTTCCTCCAGTCAAACGGCGCAGGAGAACCCTGATTCGATAGATATACTGTCAACGGTCGTCATCTTGACGTTTGCTCCCCAACCCTCCCCCGCCGAGGGGAGAGCATAAGGTTTGCCCGTTCACAGTATGAACTCATCTGAAGCCAATGTGCGACAGATTATGAAGGAGTCTTTCATGAACCACAAAAAAATCCTGTTGACCGAGGATGAAATGCCGCGTCAGTGGTACAACATCCTGGCAGACATCAAATTGAATCCCCCTTTGGGTCCGGATGGAAAGCCCATCGGACCCGAAGCCCTGGCCCCGGTGTTTCCGATGAACCTGATCGAGCAGGAGGTCAGCACAGACCGCTGGATCGATATCCCCGAACCGGTTCTGGATGTGTACCGCATCTGGCGGCCGTCTCCGCTGGTCCGGGCAACATTTCTGGAAAAAGCTCTAGGCACCCCGGCGCGGATTTATTTCAAGAATGAAAGCCTCAGCCCGCCGGGAAGTCATAAACCCAATACCGCGGTTCCCCAGGCCTATTACAACAAGGTCTTCGGCATCAAAAAAATGACCACCGAAACCGGCGCCGGGCAATGGGGCAGTGCCCTGGCATTTGCCTGCTGTCAGTTCGGACTCGAATGCAAGGTGTATATGGTCCGGGTCAGTTTCGATCAGAAACCGTACCGCAAGGCCATGATGGAAACCTGGGGCGGTAAATGTGTGGCCAGTCCCAGCACGGAAACCCGCGCCGGCCGGGATGCGCTGGAAAAATATCCCGATACGCCAGGAAGTCTGGCCATTGCCATCAGCGAAGCTGTCGAGGCAGCGGTCAACGATACGACCGGCAAGACCCGGTATTCTCTCGGCAGTGTTTTGAACCATGTCATGCTCCATCAGACCGTGATCGGTCTCGAGGCCAAGAAGCAGTTGGAAAAAATCGGGGAATATCCGGATGTGATCATCGGATGTGTGGGCGGCGGCAGCAATTTTGCCGGCATTGCCTTTCCCTTCGTTCTGGATAAGATCAACGGAAAGCAGATCGACATCTATCCGGTCGAACCTGCAGCCTGCCCGACCCTGACACGGGGCCCGTTCGTTTATGACCACGGGGATATGTCCCGCTATACGCCGCTTCTGGCCATGCACAGTCTCGGACATGCGTTCGTGCCGCCGCCGTTTCATGCGGGCGGACTGCGCTATCACGGCATGGCGCCGACTGTCAGCCAACTGGCCGTTGAAGGCATCATCACCCCCCGCTCGGTTCAGCAGATTCAGGCTTATGAAGCGGGCATTCTTTTCGCCCGGACCGAAGGCATCATTCCGGCGCCGGAAACCACGCACGCCCTGGCTTGTGTGCTGGAAGAAGCGCAGAAAGCCAAACTGGAAGGCAAGGAGAAAGTGATTCTGGTCAATTGGAGCGGTCATGGCTTGTTGGATCTCGGCGCTTATGAAAAATTTTTCACCGGTGAGCTGAAAAATTACGAAATGGCCGATAACGATCTTTGTCAATCGAAGAAAGTGTTTGAAAATTTTCCCAAACCCGAGCTGCTGAAAAGCCGGTAAAACAACAGGAGTATATGCTTTGATTCTGCAATCCCTGGCCGTAGGGCCGATTATGGCAAATTGTTTCATTCTGGGCTGTGAAAAAACCCGTAAAGCGGCGGTCATCGATCCCGGCGACGATTCGAACCGGATTCTGATGAAGCTGGCAGAGCAGAAGCTGACGGTGGAATACCTCATCAATACGCACGGTCATTTCGATCATGTGGGGGCCAACCGGAAGATGAAAGAAGTCACGGGCGCCAAACTGGTGATTCACGCCCTCGATCAGGATATGCTCAAATACCTTTCGGACGCCGCCGCATCGTTTGGCATGTCCGCCGAAAATTCCCCGCCCCCGGACCAGACGGTTCAAGACGGCGATACCATTCAATTCGGAGAAATCACCCTGAAGGTGCTGCACACACCGGGCCATACGCCAGGCGGCATTTCTCTTTACACCGACGACAAGGTATTTGTCGGCGACACCCTGTTTTCCGGGTCCATCGGCCGGACCGATTTTCCCGGCGGGGATTTCGACACCCTCATATCGAGCATTCGCACCAAGCTCTTTTCCCTGGGAGATCAGGTGGTCGTTTACACCGGACACGGCCCGGAAACCACGATCGGCCGGGAAAAGCGGTTCAATCCCTTTGCATCCATATGATGAATGACAACTGCCGATCCATGATTTTTTTCGATGGAAAAGATCAGACTGCAGGCATCATAATCAACAAGCTGCCATGGGCTGAACCAACCTTCCGAGATTCACCCCAAGGCATGAAAATCATATCCGCTGGTTCCCGCACGGCCGTACACCCCAACTTGGGAACCGACGCCCCTGAAGCCCTATTTAGAAACTATCTCAAAAACCCGTCTGAGACCCACTAACTGCGTTGGAAGGTGATTCAAAATGCTCACATACTA
>CAYQKZ010000088.1:0-10830 GCA_964418135.1 uncultured Desulfobacterales bacterium | reverse complement strand
GTCCGCTGTTGCGGCATTTGACGTTCCAGAATTTCTCGAATCCGATATCTGCGGCGAAACCACTCTCGGTAACATGATAATCGAACATTTTCAGACCGATGCGGTCGGCGATGATCGAAGACTGACCAACGGCGATATTGGCGAAAGGTCCTGCGTGAATCATGCAGGGCTGATGCTCGGCTGTACTCATGAGGGTGGGATTGATGGTGTTTCTCATGAAGGCGGTCATGGCGTTGCCGACTTCCAGATCACCGGTGGTGACCGGTTTTCCGCTCTTGTCGAAACCGACGGTAATGTTATTGAGGCGTGTTTTCAGGTCGGCCAGGTCCTTGATGATGGACAGAATGGCCATACACTCGGAACCCACGGCAATACCGAATTTGGACTGCATCATGAAACCATCGGTTCTGCCACCGATGCCGATAATGATGTTTCGGAGAGACTGAGCGCAGAAATCGATGATCCATCCCATTTCAATTCGGGTGGGATCGAGATCGAGCCGGCGCATTTTGGTGAGCCGTGCCAGTTGCTCGTCATTGTAATTACGTTCATGCTGCATTCTGGCAGTCAGGGCGACCATGGCCAGGTTGTGGGCGTTCATGATGTCGTTGATGTCGCCGGTAAGACCCAGGGAGAACTCGGTCATGGGGATGATCAGGGCGTTTCCGCCGCCGGCCGCCGTACCCTTGACGTTCATGGTCGGGCCGCCCGAAGGCTGACGCAGCGCGCCACCGACGTTTTTGCCACGTTTTCCCAAACCTTCGATCAGACCCACGGAAGTCGTACTCTTGCCTTCGCCCAGAGGAGTCGGGGTGATGGCGGTAACTTCGATGTATTTGCCATCAGGTCTGTTCTGAAGGCGGTTGATGATTTTAAGAAAATCTAGTTTGGCCAGTCTTCCCATGGGAAGCATTTCATCTTTCTGAAGACCCAGCTCGTCTCGCCATTGTTCCGGCGTTTTCATGTGGGTTTCGGCGGCTTCGGAAATCTGCCAGTCTTTCATTTCTACTGCATTGTAAGCCATTGATTCGTTCCTCCTCTGAAATGGATGATTAATGATTCTGGAACCTGATAAAAACATCCGGGGTTTCCCAGCGGATTCAGTAAAACCATCGGAAGCTGAGCCCCTTTTCCTGATGTCAGGCATACAGGATAATGGTTATAGTCACATAGCGACTGCATATTGCCGTTACAAAGCGGGGATTGTGTTGCAGATGTTTCCATAAATTATCGCGTTTCAGTATCATGGGAGATACGTTTTAGCAAGCAATAAAAAAGACGATTTCGAGATTTATGTCATCCTGATTCTTTTCAAGGAAACGTTTTGACGACACACACAGAATTGGCGGCTTCATTAAAAGTTCGGATGCTGCGTGCGCTGCATGCTTCGTCGTTGCGATATATCAATAGTACGCCTCACAACTCAGAATTTGCGCGCTTTGCCTGCGAACTTTTTACGAGATCATCAGAATTGCTTGACAAAATAAAATTAGCGTTTTATGGTATTGATAATAGTTCTCAATAAATATAACTATCAAAACAATCTTCGCCCAACTGCTCCAACCCAATAATCTCATGAAGGGAGAACAACATGGAAGCCAAAAAAACGGATACTGTCAAGATGATTAACCCCAGCGATGTTACGATCTGCGAAGCCACGGCCCAGATGCTTCGAAAAGCCCAGAGAGACGGCGTGGAAACAGCCTTCGACCGCGCCGCCAATATGAAAGCCTGCCCCATCGGTGCAGATTCGGCCTGTTGTAAACACTGCGCCATGGGACCCTGTCGGCTCAATGCCAAAGATCCTTACAGCAAGGTCGGTGTCTGCGGTGCCGATATCGACACGATTCAGGCGCGCAACTTCGCCCGGATGGTAGCCTCCGGATCCGCGGCCCATACCGATCACGGCATGGGGATTCTGGATCTGTTCCGCGGGGTGGTCAACGGCACAATCACGGATTATAAAATCAAAGACACCATCAAACTCGAGAATGTCGCCAAATCCGTCGGCATCGAAACAGATGGCAAAACCACCACGGAAATCGCTAAAGAACTCTATACGGAACTTGAAAAAACCTACACCCAACTGGAAGGGGAAATCCCCTTTGTCAAAAGGGTTCCCCCGAAAACCCTGGAAACCTGGCGAAAACACAATATCGTTCCCCGGGGCGCCATGCGGGAAATCATGGAGATGATGCACCGGACGCACATGGGTGTGGATCAGCAATATGAAAACATCACGCAGCAATTCAGCAGAACTGCTCTGTCGGACGGCTGGGGCGGTTCCATGGTCGCTACTGAACTCGAAGACATCATGTTCGGCACGCCATCGCCGGTCTGTGTTGAAGTCAACATGGGCGTTCTGAAAGAAAATCAGGTCAATATCATCATTCACGGACATGAGCCAAGCCTCTTTGAGTCCGTTCTGGAATCGGTCCATGAACCCACCCTGATTCAGGCAGCCAAAGATGCCGGCGCTGCGGGCATCAATCTGGTCGGAATGTGCTGCTCGGGTGCCGAAATGCTGGTTCGCCACGGCATTCCGCATGCCGGCAATTTCATGTCCACCGAGGCGGTTCTGGTAACCGGAGCAGTCGATGCCCTGGGGGTCGATGTTCAGTGCATCAAGCAGGGTCTGGCCAAAGTCGCGGCCTGTTACGGTACGTTGATGTTCACCACCAATTCCCGGTGCAAAATCGAGGGCGCCGTCCACATCCCCTTCCATGACCATGATGCCAAAGCCTGCACCGACGAGATCGTCATCCGGGCCATTACCCGATTTAAAAACAGAACCTGCCCGATTGAAATCCCCAAAATTGTCAACACCGGGGTTCACGGATTTTCTCATGAATACATCACCTACATGCTGGGCGGCAGCTTCCGGGGCAGCTATACGCCGTTGAACGACAACATCATCAATGGCCGTATCCGGGGCGTTGCCGGTGTTGTGGGCTGCACCAACCCCAGAGTCAAACAGGACTGGGTACATGTGGAGCTGGTCAAGGAATTGATTAAAAATGATGTGCTGGTACTTCAGACCGGATGTTCACAGATCGCTCTGGCCAAAGCCGGCCTTACGGTTCCGGAAGCCGCTGTCATGGCAGGTCCGGGCCTGAGGGAAGTCTGTGAAACCGTCGGTATGCCGCCTGTCTTGGGATTGGGCGCCTGCGTGGACAACAGCCGCATTCTGGTAGCCGCATCCCAGATGGTCAAGGAAGGCGGCTTGGGAGATACCATTGCCGGCCTTCCGGTTGCAGGCGCTGCGCCGGAATGGATGAGTGAAAAAGCCATTGCCATCGGCCAGTATTTTGTGGCATCCGGTGTTTTCACTGTTTTTGGCGCCACATTCCCCATCGTTGAAGGCACCCGTTTTCACAAGCATTTATTCGAAGAACTGGAAGAAATGGGCATGGGCAAATGGGGATTTACGGCAGATCCCTATGAAATGGCCCGCATGATGATCGCTCATATCGACAAGAAAAGAAAGGCCCTGGGCCTGGATAAATCCCGCGAACGTGTTCTGATGGATATGGCCGACCGCCGAGCCATGGAAGCTGCGGCATAATTCATTGCCATATCGACGGTAGGGGCGACCGGCCTGTCGCCCCTACATTTTATGCATCATGCCACCTGCCCCCTATTTTTCAAATACCGATATAACGTCGCCCGGCCTACTCCCAACAGCTTGGCCGCCTTTACCTTGTTGTCACCACTTCGTTCGAGTGCGGATTCGACCAGAAAATCATTGAGTTTCCCCTCTTGATTCCGGTTGCTGACGGGTTGAATGCTGGATTGGATTTCAAAAGGGAGATATTCCGGCCGAATGATTTCTCCTTGAGATTTCACGACCGCAAACTGAATGGCATTCTGAAGTTCCCGAACATTTCCCGGCCAATGATAGGCCGTCATCTGCGTTATGGCCTCAACCGAAATCCGGCGGAGTTTCTGTCCGTTTCGCCGGGCGGCTTCTTCCATAAAATGTTCGATCAGAAGGGGGATGTCGCTTTTTCTCTCCCGAAGTGGCGGCAGGTGAATGGGAATGACGTTGAGGCGGTAATACAGATCGTCCCGGAAGCGGTTCATCCGGACTTCTTTTTTGAGATCTTTGTTGGTGGCACTGGTCACCTTGACGTTCACCGAAATCGTTTTTTCCCCGCCGACCCGCTCGAATTCGCCTTCCTGTAAAAAACGTAACAGCTTCACCTGAACCGGTTTGCTGAGATCCGCCACCTCATCGAGGAATACCGTTCCGCCGTCGGCCAGCTCGAACCGGCCTTTTTTATCCCGGATGGCACCGGTAAAAGCACCTTTGACGTGTCCGAACAGCTCGCTCTCGATCAAGGCTTCGGGCAAGGCCCCGCAGTTGATGGGCACAAACGGCCCGTGGCTTCGCTGGCTTTCACTGTGAAGAGCCGCAGCAACCAGCTCTTTTCCGGTTCCGGTTTCTCCGGAAATATGCACCGGGTAATCATATGCCGCACTGTTTCGAATCTGCTGAAAAATTTCCAGCATCTTGACATCTTGTCCGATGATATCGGCAAACCCTTGAGACTTTTCCGCTTTGAGCTGGAGATTCAAAATCCCTGTCAGGTCCCGAAATGCAGCCAGAACGCCCAATAGCTGTCCTTGATTGTCTGCCATGGCCGTTACCCGCATTTCGATACGCCGGAATTCCCCCTGTCGGGTCTGGATGTGAGTGATGCATTCTTCCTTGTCGCCGATTGCCGGCCGACCCTCGCAGAAATGGCAGCAGGTTCCGCAGAACGGTTTTCCAAAAGCCAGATGACAGTCTTTACCCAGCACCTCCTGCTTGGAATATCCGGTGATCTTCTCTGCCTCCTGATTGAAATAAAAAATACGGCGGCGGGTGTCGTGAGCAATGATTCCTTCTTTGAGATTATCCAGAATCCGCTCGAGATTATGGGCATAAGATATGATTTCTTCCAGCATCAAGACGGCGATATCCTTTAATGCCCTCTCCCTGTGGGAGAGGGCCGGGGTGAGGGATCCAAAACCGCGGATGATGACCGATTGCAGCACAGCATACATGGCTATCCGAGGTGCATCGACCTGTAACCGTGTATATGAGAGATATCGACAAAAGTCAATTGCCGGATATCATTCTCATTGACAAGTTTTTAAATTCATTTTAGGAAGATACCGTAATTCAGAATGCATTGTTATTCGTATCTGGACGTCATTCACACGCTGTATCGGTTATCATTTTATATATCGCATACAATCATTTTATCCAAGGAGGTCAGCTATGGCATCACCAAAAGCAAAAAGCAATAAACGTAAAATAACTTTTTCACTCAGTATCGATACCGCCACCGAGGTTGCACTGGCGGGTGATTTCAACAACTGGAGCCAAACATCCCATCCAATGAAAAAAAATAAAAATGACGTTTGGGAAAAAATCATAATGCTGGATATCGGGCGATATGAATACAAATTTCTGGTCGACGGCCGTTGGCAGAGCGATCCCCGGAACGCCCAGGTCTGTAAGAACTCTTTTGGAACCACCAACAATGTCCTGATGGTTACCGCACCATGACCGTATCCAACCGTCTTCGGCAGCATCCACTGCCGGGAAATCATATTACAGCGTTTTGCGGGGATGTGCAGACTTTTTCGCTCAGCCTCGATGTTCCCCTGAAGGGAAAAGCCTGGATCCGAACCAATATCGGCCACCTGGGTGTTCTCCGTAAAGAAACGATCGATCGCATCGAGCGAGGCATTCCATCGCTCGGTCAGGACTGGTTCGATATTCCCATGCGCCGGATCCATGACCGGCTGTTTCAGGTGACCCTGGCTCTGACGGAAACCGGCCATGCCCAGGCCAAATGTTTTTTTCTCGAAGACGGCAAGACAGATCCCGAATGGCCGGAAGGCCCCAATACGGTTCTCAATATCGGTTCTGCCCATACCTGCTGTGCCAATATCATTTACAATGCCTTTGTCCGACAGTTCGGTCCGAACAAGGCCGGACATGCCGCCCCGCATGCCGATGAACAACACTGGATTCGCGAACTTGACAGTACCGGTTATACCGTAATTCCCAAGTCCGGCACATTCCGGGATCTGATCGGCGAACTCGATTTCATTTTTGGCACATTGGGCTGCCGGTTTCTGCACCTTCTGCCCATCCATCCGACACCGACAACGTATGCGCGCATGGGGCGATTCGGCAGTCCCTACGCCGCTCTCAGTTTTACGGCCGTGGATCCGGCACAGGCCCAATTCGATCCCACCGCCACACCGCTGGAGCAGTTCATCGAACTGGTGGATGCGGTGCATGCACACCAAGCGCATATCCTGATCGATATTGCGCCAAATCATACGGGTTGGGCAGCCGGCCTTCATGAGACCCATCCCGAATGGCTGGTTCGCGGCCAGGACGGCCGTATCGAAGTACCCGGGGCCTGGGGTGTCCAGTGGGAAGACCTCACCCGGCTGGACTATTCCAAAACCGAACTCTGGAAATACATGGCCGAAGTGTTTCTGACCTGGTGCCGCAGAGGGGTGGACGGTTTCCGCTGCGATGCCGGGTATATGATTCCTGTGCCTGCCTGGCAGTATATTGTTTCGGTGGTTCGGGAACAGTACCCGGACACCATTTTTTTTCTGGAAGGGCTCGGCGGTAAAATTTCCGTAGCACGGGATATTTTAAGCACGGCCGGTTTCGACTGGGCCTATTCCGAGCTCTTTCAGAACTATGATCGGGGACAGATTGAATCCTACCTTCCCGACGCCCTCGATATTTCCCGGGAAGACGGGCTTCTGGTGCATTTTGCCGAAACCCACGACAACAACCGATTGGCGGCCCGCTCCTTTATATATGCCCGCATGCGGACAGCTCTCTGCGCCCTGCTTTCCCATCTTGGCGGTTTTGGATTCACCAACGGTGTCGAATGGCTGGCCACGGAAAAAATCATCGTCCACGAATCGCCCTCCCTGAACTGGGGAGCGGCAATCAATCAGATCGATCCGATCCGCCGACTATCCCTCATATTACGAACACATCCGACCTTTCAGGATCATACCCGCATCCAGTTCGTTGAAATCGGCCCCGGTAATTATCTATCTCTGTTCCGCTGCCATGAACCTTCTCAACAAACACTATTGATCGTGGTCAACCTGGATGATCAACAATCCACCACCGCCTGCTGGTTTCCCCAGCACTCTGTCCGGGTACTGTGGGATCTTCTTTCAGGAAAAGCGGTTTCACTTCTCGAATCGGACGGTCATCATCGCTGCCATCTCGATCCCGGCCAGGTATTATGCCTGACCGATGACGAAAATGTCTTTCAACGATTTCACCTCCAGCTCGATCAGCCGCTGGAATTTCCCGATTACCTGAAACGCCAGTGTCTTCGAGCGAAAGTACTGGATATCCACGAAGTAATTCATGGCCTTCAGGACATCGATGATCTGGATGTAAATCAGACGGCATCCCTTCTGGCTGCAGACCCGGTTGCCTGCTGCCGGAAAATGAATCCTTTCACGCACGAACCCCGCATCGTCTTCTGGAACTGGCCGCAAGACGGTCGGCGCCTGGTGATGCTTCCTCCGGATCATTTCCTGCTGATCCGTGCCCCGAAAGCTTTTCGGGCCAAAATCATGGACAGCGACAGAACCCTCGTTCAGGAACAGAGCCTGACCGATGACAATGGAAATCCTTTTGTCCTCATCCCCCCTCTGCCGGTGCCGTCCCGCTCCTGTGTTTATGGACTGAAACTGTCCATCTATTTTCCAGAGCGATGTACCCATCTGGAGGCTTCCCTTCTGGCTCTGACGCGGCCCGATGATCCCATTTTCCCATGCCTGTATTCCCATGCCGATATAGCCGGGTCCGATGCGATGTTTCTGGCCGCCAACGAACGGGGAGCCATGCTCCGCGCGCCCATCGCCTGGGGGGATCTGACCAGCCGCTACGATGCCCTGCTGGCAGCGAACCTGAACCCCGACATTCCTGAAAACAGATGGATCATGATGACCCGTTTTCGAGCCTGGGGACTGTACCAGGGGTATTCCACCGAACTCTGTATGGACTGTTTCGATGCATTCACCCAGGACACATCCGGCTGGGGGCTCTGGCGGTTCCGGGTTCCATCCGGTCAGGGCGAGCATATACTTTTGACAGTCGGCATGCGGCTGGATCCTCATGAAAATCGGCTCCGGATGTTATGGTACCGTTATCCGACAGACGGCAATCGTTCTTCTCTTCCGGACACCAGACCCGTTCAGATCATTCTTCGACCGGATATCGAAAACCGGAATTTTCACGAAACCACCAAGGCGTATCTCGGATCGGAGACCCTGTTTCCAACCTGCGTCACCGCCGTTCCGGACGGATTCATTTTTCATCCGGACCCGCTTCATCGTTTGGAAGTCCGGGTGCCCGGCGGCAATTATCATTCCGAACCCCACTGGCAGTACATGGTTCACCGCCGCCTGGAAGCCGAACGCGGGCTGGATCCGGACTCGGATATGTTCAGTCCCGGTTATTTCTCCATTTCTTTGACCGGCGGTCAGAAGGCCGAGCTGACGGCTTGTATCACGGCCGCCGAAGCAGCGCCTCCGGCTCAGGCACAGACCCGCTTTCGTAAAAGATTGGATTCGGCCTTCGATGATCCGGTCCCCCCCACTTTCTCCGATGGCTTGAAAACCGCACTTCGTCAATATATCGTCAATCGAGGAAAACTCAAATCCGTTATCGCCGGTTTTCCGTGGTTTCTGGACTGGGGCCGCGATGCGCTGATCGCGGTTCGGGGCATGATTGCCGCAGGTTTCCTGGACGAAGCGCGGAACGTCCTCATCCAGTTCGGCCAGTTCGAACATCGGGGAACGCTTCCGAACATGATCTGCGGAGATGATGCCGCCAACCGAGACACATCCGATGCACCGCTCTGGTTCTTTACTGCCTGCAATGACCTGATCCGGGCCGAAGGCAAAGATCGATTTTTGAGTCATGCCTGCGGCAGCCGAACCCTTCGGGAAGTTTTGGTGTCCATCGCTGAATCCTACTTGTCTGGAACCCCCAATGGCATTTGCATCGATCCGGATTCCGGGCTTGTTTTCAGCCCTGCACACTATACGTGGATGGACACCAACCACCCGGCCGGAACCCCGCGGGAAGGCTATGCCATCGAAATTCAGGCCCTGTGGTATGCAGCCCTCGCCTTCCTGTCTCGTCATGATCAACCGGAGAAAACCGGAAAATGGCAAACACTGGCGCTACATGTTCGGAATTCGGTGATGGAACTCTTCGTGCTTCCTGAAGAAGGATATCTGTCGGACTGCCTGCATGCCGCACCCGGAACCCCGGCCCGCATGGCGAAAAGAGATGATGCTTCAAGGCCCAATCAATTATTGGCCATCACCCTGGGATTGATCGACGATGCCGATATCTGCGATACGATGCTGGCCGCCTGCCAGTCGCTGCTTGTTCCCGGCGCCATCCGGAGTCTGGCGGACCGGCCCGTCAAACACCCCCTGGAAATTCGACATAACGGTCAACTCATCAATGATCCTCACACCCCCTATCAGGGCCGGTATACCGGAGACGAAGACACTCGCCGAAAACCCGCGTACCATAACGGTACGGCCTGGACATGGCAATTTCCTTCTTACTGCGAAGCCTGGTTCATGCGATATGGCGATGAAGGCAAGAACACTGCAAGAGCAATTCTTTACAGCAGTCTCGATCTGATTCGAAGCGGATGCATCGGCCATATTCCGGAAATCCTGGACGGCAATTTTCCCCACACCTCCCGCGGGTGCGATGCTCAGGCCTGGGGTGTCAGTGAACTGCTGCGGGTGTGGTTGCTGACATCTTGACAGAAATCGAAAGAGGGAAACCGCTATCCGACAACCGCCGGAGTCCGACATGGTAATAAAGCGAAGAAAATGAGCGAAAAGTAAGCAATATTCAAAAAAAATTATCGCAAACGATTCGCCAAGGAATGGAAACTGAAACCCATGACAATCTTTATTCAAACCACATCCTTATTGATTTTATCGAATCTTTTCATGACCTTTGCCTGGTACGGGCATTTGAAAAATTTCTCCGGAAATAAATGGTATATTGCCGCTCTGGCAAGCTGGGGGATCGCACTGTTCGAATATCTCATTCAGGTTCCCGCCAATCGCATCGGTTATACGGCGCTCAGTCTGCCGCAATTGAAAATCATGCAGGAAGTCATCACCCTGTCGATTTTCGTGCCGTTTACCGTTCTATATATGAACCAGCCCCTGAAGCTGGACTTTCTCTGGGCCGGGTTATGCCTGATGGGAGCCGTCTATTTTATTTTTCGTGCATGATCACTGACGTATCTTGAAAAAAACATACGGACCAAAAAAAATCCAAAGCAGGATCAGAGACCACAACCTGCCTTCAAAAATGTTATAATCCGCAAACAGTTTATACCACGAATGCCCCATGACAAAATGCCCGAAGACAAATTCGAACAAAATCGTCAGCACAAGCCACATGCCTCCCAGTCCGAGCGCCTGCCGGGATGATTCCAATGGAAAAAATCGAGTCAAAAACCAGAAAAAAATGCCGAACAAACCAAGGCCGATCAGTGTCGATACTTGATGAGCCGCCAGGTCACTCATATACGGTGCATATCCTTTGACCCGGAACGTACCGTTCAAGATTGCAATAACTGCCAGCCCCAACCAGGCTATAAAATAAATGAGTATCATCTTCATGCACACACTCCTTTCGTTCATTCGGTGGATATTGGTTGACTGAAAAAGAAATTGAACGGTTGATTGCAAGGCGGCAGGGAGGCAATACGCCTTTTTCGGCCATTCCCGACC
>CAYQKZ010000087.1:8123-10914 GCA_964418135.1 uncultured Desulfobacterales bacterium | reverse complement strand
ATTTCCTTGAAAAACCGGTCATGAGGATTGGAGACGACTTCTGTCTTGTTCTTCGTTTTCCGCTTCACCAGAACCTCCGCATGCTGTCATAAAGAGGAAATTAAGGAAAGGAATCCTGAATCAAACGGTCATATATCCGATCATAGGCGGCCACCATGGCTTCCACCGAAAACCGTTCGTGGGCCCGCTGATGGTTGAATCGGCCGATTTCGATGCGCCGGTCTCGGTCTTCCAGCAGATTCACGATGATATCCGACAGCTCATCCGCATTGGTTCCCAGAAGTTCTTCATTGCCCAGGATTTCCGGCAGCGCGCCGATCCGATATCCGGCCACCGGAATTTTCATGCTCATGGCAAACGGCGATACCTGCCCGAAGCTTTCTTTCCATACCGGCGCCACAAATATCGACATCTGCTGATAATATTCCGGCAATTTATCGTAGGGAACATATCCGGTAAACTCGAAATTGGCACTGGCCCCTTCTTCAGCCACCTGCCGGCGATAAGCATCGAAAAATTCACCGCCGCCGACAATCAGCACCCGAGTTCGCGGTCGTTTCTTGACCACCTGGATAAATACCCGGATGGCATCCTCTCGGAGCTTGTCTGAATCCAGCCGATACACCATGCCAATGACGTTATCCGGAATCGGAGCGTCTTTGCGGTCAAACAAGGCCAGGTTGCTCCCCGGATAGATGACTGTGGATTTATCCGCCTCACAGACAGCGAAGTTTTTGGCATATTCACTGACATATATATAATGGTTCACCCGATCGCAGACATACGGAACGACCGGCGTATTGACGTTTTCAATCAAAATCCCCGGCCAGCTTTCCGCAGCGGTAAAAACCTTCCGATACCAGGGAGCATCCCCCTCGCCCAAGTAATGGACATGCAGAATCTGCGGATTCTTTTCCCGAATGAAAGTTTCGATCTGTTCAATGGCCACATTTCCGGAAAAATCGTGCAATGTCACACCGGCATAGGCCAGCGGTGAGGGGATACAGAAAGACATGACTTCCTGATCGTATTTATGCCCGAGATGCTCGACCAGATCCACGACCAGACGGCTGGACCCCCCGGTCAGAAAATTGGCGATGGCATGAACGACTTTCGGTCGGTTCGGATGCGGCGGATGGAGTACGGCGGCGTGGTACGTTTTTTCATCGGTCAGCACCGGCGGATCAACGGGAGGCTCCGGTTTGGCAAACATACCCAGTTTGAGATTCCGATAGAAGGTAAGCCATCGCCACCCTTTGGATGCGAATATCTCCTGGAGAAAATTTTCCTTTTCTGCAAGCAAACGTTCCTTTTCCGCAATCACCTGTTCTTGAAGTATGATTTTTCGATCCGCTTCCTCCAACTGCATACCGGCATGATGAAGTTGTGTTTTCAGCGATACAATATGCTCCGCCTGAACAAACAGCTCCGTATCTTGTTTCAACCACTGTTCATGAAAATCCATTTTCAATGTTTCAAATGTATGCTCAAGGTCAAAAATACAGGCGTTCTTCTTGATGATCTCTTCAGCCAGAATACGCAGAACATCATCCTTGAGCCTCTTTTCTTCGGTAACTTGAGACAGTCGTACGTCTTTCTGTCGGATATCATCAGCCAGCAGATGCAGATGATCATCCTTTTCCCGAATCCGCATATCCTTTTCCGCTGTTAGAGACTGAAGACATTCGATTCGCCCTTCTGTCTGCATGAGGCGATGTTCAGTCAACTTGACTTTCGTTTGCAGGTCCTTCAACCATCCTTCGGATTTTTTGAGCAACCCGTCTTTTTCAGCCAACTGAATTTCATTATTGATATCGGGATTTTTTTCAAGACCTCGATAGACGATACACGACATTTTTCGCTGCAAACCGATCGATCCCGCAAATATTTTACCAAAATCGAGTGAATGAAGAACCGCGTACTGAATCTCCAGCCGCTTGATGAAATGATTGTCACGGATCGTATTGCTCCCATGAAGCCGATACTTCAACAAATCCTTATAGATAAAACCCAATGGATGTGACTGAAGCACCCGAAGCAAAAAAGCGTAATCATGACAATAGGATAAATCTGGAAATCTGATTCCGTCCCGAAAGATACAGGAGTTCAAAAAGATATTGGATGTAGACACCACAAAATTGGATTGCAGCAGAGAATAAAACAGATCGCCGTCTTGCCTCAGATTCCGAACGGCCGCATGATACCACTCCAGCCAATAATCATCGAATGCATTGCCCGAACCGGGCATCAGCGGATTTCCGAGTTTATCGATTGGTTGAATGAGGCTGGACAGTATCATCGTATCGGGATGTTGCTCCATATATCGTTTGAAAAGAGCCAATCGCTCGGGATGATACAGATCGTCCGAATTGAGAATGGTAACGTATTTTCCCATCGACATTTCGATACCAAGATTGATGGTTTCCGCCGCCCCCCGGTTGGCCTGCTGAATTGAACGGATTCTGGAATCATCGATTTTTTGAATTTCATCGAATGTGTTGTCCGTAGAACCATCATCGATGACGATAATCTCAAAATCCGCAAAAGACTGATTCAGAACGCTGTGGATGGCATCGGCAACAAACAATTCATGATTATATGCCGGAATAATGACGCTGATAAGCGGTGACTGCATGCGGTTATTCATTTCCCGTGTTCACTTTTTCCAGTGATTATATACTGAAGTTGTTCTTGGACTGTTGAATTTTAATCCATTCGATATTCAATACAATGACTGTTCGTTTTCATCATCGTTTCGACGGCTTTGCGGTGAATATTCTATCGGTAAGAT
>CAYQKZ010000087.1:0-8113 GCA_964418135.1 uncultured Desulfobacterales bacterium | reverse complement strand
CGGTTAGCCGGCCACTTTCACGCTTGTTTTTTAATCTACCGGAACAGCCTGAGTGAACTGGCTGTTGTATAGTTCGGCGTACGCGCCGCCCAGGGCCAGCAGCTCTTTATGGCTGCCATGTTCGACGATATCGCCATCCCGCATGACCAACCGGTATTTCGACATAAAGAAGAATTCATTGCCACCCAAATTAGTCCGGGCGGATGGAGACAACACGGCATATCGCACATGATATTTTTCAAAAAGGCTCTCTGCTTCGGGCTTTCCGGAATACATGGCGCGGACTTCGTTCTCCCTTTCTTGATAATCGATGCCATAGGACCATAACCACCCTCTGAAGCCCATCAGAATCTGCCCGCCGGCCAGGCACGCCACCCAGTTCAGGTGATCGTCATCGGTCAGCACCGTTTCTTCGGGGGTGATGATTTTCTGAAGTTTGATGGCCATATCGATTTTAGACGGTTCCCACATTTTATGGGTGGTCCGGCTGGTCTGCAAAAGCCGCATCAACTCCAATCCACCGGAAAAAACCAGCACCCCGATCATCGAGACCACCCCCACCCGAAGCAAGCAACGTTTCGTCCGCCATAGACCCGACAGGACGCGGACAGCAGGGATCAGCAGCAGCAGATAACTCCACGTCAGCAGTTTCGTGTTATCCCAGTTCCACGGCTGAAACCGGATGATATTGCACAACACAAATAGCAGCCACCCGGCAATCACCAGCGGATGTCGGTAATCGCGCATCCAGATCGTCCCGGCAAGGGCCAGCGGCAATATCAATCCCCAGTTCATCAGCCAGAATTTCAGAAAAGAAAGGACTCCGCTCCGCTGATTGTTCGACATCCAGCCCCATTCGATGCCAAACCACCGGGACGGCCGCGATTGCCCATGAAGCGATATATAAAGGAACAAAGACACCATCGCGGCACCCAGCGCAAACGCCAGCATCCGTTTCATGGATATCAGGTTGTTGCAGACAGCCAGACACAGACAGAGAAGGACAACCGCCATGTATGTATGGGTATGGACAATCATCAGCAGGCCTGCCGGAAGGCCCAGCGAAAAGAATTTCAGCGGAGATAGTCGATCCGACGAATCAGAAAGCCATTGCATCAGGATTATCAACAAGAACAAAGCGACTGTCAGACCGAGAAGGAAGCTGCGCTGCGGGAACAGTTCCGCAGGGAAGATATTTCGAAAATGAATGCCACTGGCTTCCAGAAATGTGTATTCCCGAATCGGGAACAGCCATGCATCGATGGACCCGGCCTGACAGGAATCGGCAATATAATAAAAAAAACCCAGCCCCCCGCTCATAAAAAACAAGGTGATGGCCAGATACGCCTGACGTTGGGATTTGAGGATATTCCGGTAAAAAAAATAGAGGACCCCGAGCAGCAGCAGACTGGTGATCAGTGATGGAATCACCATCGCCGGCACCCGACCCATACCGGCACGCATCAGAAGCCCCGAAATCATACTGGAGACAAAGGGATAATTGAATGTCTGCCCATAAAACAGCGGGTGGTTCTGAAACCACAAGGAAACAGGGCGGAAGGCGAATACAGCGGTTCCTGCCAGATGCCCGGCCCAATCCCCCCAGATGGCCCGCTCTCCGGCAAAAATCCCGTCCGGAGTGGCATAAAACAGCCGGGGCCAGACATAGCATAAAAAGCCGCCCCAGGCTGCAAAAAAAAGAATCCCGTCATATCGAGGCAGACGGTGCAGGATAGGTTTCACGGACCGAATCCAATCCACCCGAGCATGGCCTGATAGGAACTCAACGGCGGGAACCCATAGGTGATGGGCGATAACAGACCATACACGACAACACAGCAGCCGATAACCGTACTGTATCCGATCGACGGCCATATCCGGCGTTTTCCGTTTCCCGCCTCTCCATTTGGAAGAGAAACGGGGTGATATCCGAATGAAATATTTTTCATGAGTCCCAGCGAATCGATCCAGAGTATCCCGGCTATCAATGAAAATGTCAATGCCGGCAGATAATGATAGAGAAAAAGCGGACGCTTTACCGGAACCAACGGGATGATGGAAATCAGATATCCGGCCAGTGGAATCCAGAGCAGCGATATCCGATCGACAACCAGTTCCCCTTGCGGATATCTGGCTCTGCCGAAAATCAAATATCCCAGCAGCCAGAAAAAAACCACTCCAGACAGCCACCACACCATGGGATTTCCAATGAAATAAATGCCGGCATCATTGTGTACCCAGTAAAATATCGGTTTGTTCATGATCAGCCATTGCCACCACAGACTCGAATACGGATGCTGGGCAGTGATGCCGGCATTTGCGGAAAGCATGATCCCATGCAGCTTAAACGTGTCTTTCAAAAAACCGGCGGCCGGAACAAAAAAGGCATCGCCTTCACCCGGAAGCCGCATCAACAGAAAGTGGATTTTCCACCCAAGCAGATAGACAAAAGCCGCTGCTCCGGCAAACAGGGCCGCGTGTCCCAGGGCTGTCCAGCGATGCCTGGCGGTTTTTTCCATCCACAGGTTGTCCAGCATAATCACCCCGGCCAATCCGGCCGCCGCCAGACCGGTGAATTTGGTCCCCACGGACAAGCCGGTCAACATACCCGCCAAAAGCATAAACCCGATTCGGGGCTTTCCCTGACAGGTTCCCGCAGCCAGGAGCGCACTCAGCGAAGAGAGGATAAAAAAAATCAGCAGGGAATCCAGCCCGATGACGCGGGACTGAACGGTGAAGGCATTGTCGAAAACCATCATCACCCCGCCCAGAAAAGCCGCCGACAGGGAGGCCCCCAGTTGGCGAAGCAACATAAAAACCACCAGCGGAATAAGCCCGCCGGCCAGGGCCGGCACAAACCGCAACGGTGCGATCGACTCGGCACAAGGTGTTCCGATGCGGGTATAGTCGATGGTGCCTTTATACCCGCCCAGAAAGGCGCCTGCCGTGATCAGCAGCTTGCCATGCGGCGGGTGGATATCGAAAAGACGCTCGTGCGTCCATCCATAAGCCGTTACCAGCTTGCCGAAGCCGACTTCATCGAAAACCACCTGAGATGGATAAGAAATGAAGGGAAGCCGCAACAAAATCCCCAGACAAAGAATGACGGCAAACAATACGGTTTCCGATTTTTTGGGTTTAAACAACGACTCTGTGGTTTTTTCGAGAGATTTTTTTGTCATTTCCAGTTATCGTTTTATATTATATTCAAGATGATTGATGTGTTCAACCCGCCTTAACCCATTGATTTACTGCGGCACCGATCTTCTGCAGCCAGGATTGCCGACACACGTCATCCGCCGGTACAGGCTCCAGTACCGATTCCGGCACGGACTCGAGTTCCGGTTCTATCTCCGTTGTCAGATCGGACGGACTCAGTTCGATATTTTCCGGTGGGGAGTCTGAAACATTCACTTTTTCCGCCAAAGCCGATTCCAGTTCATTTAGTCGTTTCCGCAGTTCGGCAGCGGTTTCCTGCTGTTCCGCCTCCCGGCGGTACTGATCCGTCATCAGAGACTGCAACATCGGCCCGTTCATCAGAAACGAACGGGTCTGCATGAAATTATAAATGTAGGCATAGGCAGTTTCCCATTTATCGGGATCATCCTTGATTTTCTTGTTGCCGTCGGAAATGATCCGGAATTCGGAGAGTACTTCCATGACGGCCTCGAACCGAAAGCCGTGTTGAATCAGTTGCAGCAGAAAATGCCAGTCTTCGACCACATCCATGGTTTCATCGAAGAAAACCGGGGTATTTCTCAACGACACCAGCCGAATGACATAGGTGTTGATGGGAATGAAATTGATTACAAAGAGATTCAGAAACGAAATCGGCCGGTACCCTTCTTCCGCCGCCTGGCCGGGGATGCAGCGGTTGCTGGCCGCACAGACGACATCGGCCGCTGTATTTCGCAACGTTTCGAGCATTCGGGCGGAAAAATCCGGATAGAGGATGTCATCGTCATCCAGAAATGCAACGGCTTCCGTCTCCGAATGGAACGTCAAAACATATTCCAGTCCGACATTCAGCGGATATCCCCGCTTGTTTTCGGTATGTGCGGCATGCAGCAGCACCCAGGAAAGCGATGGTACATCACGGCATACCGAGGCGATGGTCTCCAGCATCTCAGCACCGGCATGCGCCACCACCACGGCAATACAGGAACGGGACTGGGAGGCGATGGATGTCAGGGCCTCCTTCAGAAACGGAAAGCGGATCCCCTGGGTCCGAACGATGACGGACATCTCATATCGACTGTCATTGGACAGGGATGCCATTGCCGGCTGACAGGGCCACCGGCTCCAATTTCCGTATTCTGTCTCCGGCTCGAAACACGACGCCCGAACAAACCCTTCCGCATGCGTCACTTCCTGGGACAGCGTCAGGCTTCTGAAACGGTTCAACGCCAATGCCACGTCATCGTAAGGACGTTCTGCCAGTTGACTGCGATATTGCTGAATCGCCTGATTTTTTCTGTCTACCACCCCCGTAATATCCACCAGCATATCGACCTGAACCGGCTGACCGACTTCATAGAAAAACAGTTGGGGCTGCGTCCGGCAAAACCGGACCGCCCGGACCGCCAAATCCGCTGCTGTCCGATGATCGGGATGAAATTCCAGCGGAGATGGCGCATATATCACGTCTGGCAGATAGGTATCGATCCATGCAGTCAAATCTGAAAGCAGCGTTGGTGCATACGCCAATTCCCGGTCTTCATGATCCAGGAACATCACGTCGGCAATCCCCAGGCAGGCACAGGCGGCCAGTGTTTCCTGCCGACGCAGGGCAATATAGTCTTCCCGGGCAAATCTGCCGGACATATCCCCTTTAGCTCCGTTGGTCAGAATGACGACCCGGACAGGATCTCCGGCAGCCGCATGAAGGGCGAGGGTTCCACCGCAGCCGATGGTTTCGTCATCCGGATGCGGAGCCAGCACCAGCACCCGTTTTCCGGTTGGGTCCGTGCCGTGAAATGGAATGAGTTGATCTTCTGTTTTCATGATCGTCCAGGAATCAAAACAGATCGCTGTCACCCATGGTATAATACAGGTGATTTCTGAAAGTCTCGATGGTGAAGGCTTCACCGAAAAATTTGAAACAAGGTGCCAGATGATTCGGTTCGTCAACGACCGAAAATCCCTGCGTTTTCAGCCAGGCGGACCACCAGCCGGGCACCGGCGAAAACCATGCGGCTATCCGGGTGATCGGCGTTTGTTCACGAATGGTGTCCACCACATGGTTCAGCAGATATGTCATATCCGCAATATAATCCGGATCGCAGAGGGCGTCTCCCCAGACCAGTGTATCTTCCCGCACCGAAAACACACCCCAACCCGTCATCTTGCCGTGACGGAATACCGCCGCCAGGCGGTGCTGCCGATCCGGGCAGTTAAGATACCGCCAGCGTAGATATCGGCTGTCCCTTTTCACGAGTAGGCTGTAATAGGAGCAGACCTTACTGAAAAAGTCGTCGAATTCCGGCCCGACTTCATGGATATCTCGAACCGTCACGCCCTTGAGATGCCGAAAAACGCTTTTAACCCAATCGCCTCCGCCTGAATTCACATCCCGAACATGGTGGGAAACGTTGGGCAGATATTCGTACTGAAGAAATCGTTCACCGAATTTTCGGATTGTTCCGGTATTGAAGCCATAGATGAACGGCACCTTACCGCTGCAGAATTTATCGTAAAAATAAGCGGCGGTTCGGCTCAATAAACTGGTCGGCCCCCTGCCGGAACCGCGGAAAGCCGGATGGGTCATGGTATCGCCGCCTTGAATGGACGGAATATCGGATTGGGTATCTGCCGAAAAAAACCGTACCGGGTACCCGGCAAAATGGGCCGCCAATTCGCCGCTATCGGATAAGGCCACAACAATGTGATGGCGGCCATTGGGGTTGTCTCGATATTTCCAGTTCCAGTGTTCCAACGTGCGGGGATTGTAGAAAATATCCTGGAACATCGGCAGTATCCGATCTTCGTCATGTTCCCGATAGCCCCGGATGAACACGTCGTCTTTCCGGCTGACAATGATCTCATACCCCATTTTCCCCTGGGTGTACCAATCCAGTTGGTTTTGCCAGCCATTGCTGAAATACGCCAGGCGATCCGAAACATCATCCGTATTCATGATTCGGCAGATGGCATCGTGATGGGATGTGAATTTGTCGATAATCCGGTGACAGGTGTGCAGAACCCGTTTTCGAACTTCCAGACGGGTCTGGATGCGAAAGCCCTGTTCTGCCAGCGCATCCGTCAGATCCTGACGATGATGAACCGACGTCTGCGACTGAATCGTTCGATCCAGGCAGACTTCGTCTCCGATAATCATCTTCCCGGTGTCACGCAGCAGCGACCGCGCCCGGCCAACCGCATCCGCCAGCGGATGAAGATACTGAAACGACTCCTGAAAGAGAATCACGTCATATGTGCGGGCGGCAAATCCGGCGGTCGTGTCATCCAGAAATCCAGCAATTTGAAAATCAACGCAGATGTCTGCATTGACCCGGCGGGCATATCCGATCAGTTCGGAAGACGGGGCAATGGCTGTGACCCGATATCCCTTCCGGGCCAACAGCGATGCCGACAGCCCCAGCCCGCACCCCACATCCAGCACATCGGCCGGCGGTTCCGGAAAAAAAGACAGGAGACAATCGAACATCCTGTCCTGGGCTTTTTCCAGATCGTCATCCGGTGCATCCTCGGGCCAGAGGCCGAAATGCAGGTGATCGCCGTGGAGCATCAACCGGTAATAATTGAAGGGCTCGGGCAAGGATGCCCAGACCACTTGCGGATCTGCCGTGTGTTCGGATGTCGTATGCACAGATTGTGTCGGATACTCCTTATTTTATACGATTTTCTACAAACAATATCATAAAAATACCGTTGACCGTTGACGGTCAACGATAAATTCATTGATGGAAATCGCCTCGCTATGTTGTTTTTTCCCAGCCCATTTCAAGCAAATCGTCTCCCCAATCTTTTACACTCCCAAGGCGTCCGTAATACCGCCCGGGAGACAGCAGCTCCCACTCTGACAGAGTAAATTCCACATAAGTTCCGGTTCCAAATTTACCGGCAGCGGGAATGAAATTTCGATTGGGGCTCCATTCGAAAAGCCACCCAGGTTGCCATTGTTTCGGAACGAAAACCCTAAAAGGGGATTTATATATGGGTTTCACCTCCGGTTCAATGGAAACTTTCAGTTCTTTTCCAAGTCGTGTTGCCATTCGGCTCAGTCTGCATATCCCCCGGCCATGTTTCTCCATAAACAATTGATGAGAGGCGATCATATGGGACCGCTTGACCGCTGAATGGCCCGAATCACACTGATCGTAATAATGAACCACTTCTGCCCGTGGATCGACTATCAGCCTGTATCCAGCGGATCTTAACCGGAGAAACAAATCCGTATCCTCGAAATACATGAAAAACCGCGGGTCAAACAGCCCTCCCGCTGCATTCACCGCTTGTTTTTTCAATAAGACATGGCCACCGGACAGATTGGACACCCGCACCGGGGATTCGGCCTGCCAGATATGAACGGCATAACGCCGCCACAATGCACTCAAAAGATGCGGCAGCCGTCCGCCACACAGGGATACGACGGGTTCAATCCAGAATAGAAAAGGCGGATACGATGGCGGCAGGAAATATCCGTTTTTGCGATCCCAGTAAATCTGCGGACCCACGGCCCCCATCCGTCCGGAGGACAGAATTGTCTGTTGCAGTCGAATCAGACAATCCGGCAGCAGATAGGCATCCGGATTCAACAGTAAAATCAATTCTGCATCATGCGGCTCCATTGCCACGTTGCAGGCCTGGCCGAATCCTGAATTTTCGGCATTCACCTGCAATTGGACCATATCGGGCAGATGTGTTTTCAGATAAGCGGCTTCAGCGACATTGATGCTGTTATCCGCAACCACGACCTGTACCGGACCAACAGACCGGGAGTCTAAAATTGATCGAACCGCATGCAGGCACAACGCTGCGGAATGGTAATTGACAACAATGGCAAGAGTTCTGATTGAATTCATATCGGCTTGGTGCTATAGACATTCAGAAAAATAATTTCGCTGCGTTATCGGTCGGGAATGGCCGAAAA
>CAYQKZ010000086.1:0-11068 GCA_964418135.1 uncultured Desulfobacterales bacterium | reverse complement strand
ACTACTGTGTATGCTCCGCTTTTGAATCACCGTCCGCCTTGTTATTGGGCCTGATCCAGAATTTTGAGATAGTTTCTTAGTCGGAAGGGTGTTCGATGATTTCCTTGGCCAGATCCATATAGCTGACCGCCCCCGCCGAGACTGCATCATATAACAGGACGGGCTTGCCGAAGCTGGGGGCTTCTCCGAGCCGGACATTTCGCGGGATGACGGTATGATAGACCCGATTCTTGAAATATTTCCTGGCCTCATCCGCCACCTGACTCGAGAGATTGGTGCGCTTGTCGAACATGGTCAACAGAATGCCTCCGAGTTTGAGCTGCGGATTCAAGCCCCGCTTGATCCGTTTCATGGTCTGAAGCAGTTGGCCAAGACCTTCGAGGGCATAGAATTCGCATTGCAGAGGAATCAATAGAGAATCGGCGGCTGTCATGGCATTTACCGTCAACAGACTGAGCGAAGGCGGGCAGTCCAGGATGATATAGTCGTAAGAATCTGTCATCCTGGACAGAAATTCCTTCAGAACGCTTTCCCGGTTGGTCTGGGAAATCATTTCGACTTCAAATCCGATCAGTTCCACCCGGGCGGGAATCAGCTTCAAACCGGCAACTTCGCTGTCTTGAACGATATTTTCAGCGGATGCCTCACCGATCATTCCGTGATACAGCGTATGGGTCAGTCCGGCCTTGTCGATCCCGACCCCGGTGGTGGTATTGCCCTGCGGGTCACAATCCACCAGTAGGACTTTTTTTCCGGAAACAGCCAGTGCGGCAGACAAATTGATGGCGGTGGTTGTTTTTCCAACCCCGCCTTTTTGATTTGCGATACATATTATGGTAGCCATGATGTAGACGGTATCACAAAAATTGATATTTGAAAAGTCCAACCGAATATGTCATGGTAATATCTGTTTTTCGATCATCGAGGAGGATTTTTCGGGGATGAACATCAGAAATATGATTTGGCCGTTGCTGGCGATACTGTTGATCGTTTTTCCATCAACCGTCCGAGGCATTACCATTCAGGAAGAAGAAGAACTGTGTCAGAAATTCATGGTCGAAATAAATGCCCATTACGAAATCATTCATGATTCCGTTATTTCAAACTATATCAATAAGATCGGAGAAAAAATTCTTGCCGTTGTACCGACTCAGCCGTTCCAGTACCGTTTTTACGTCATCAAGGAAGATGTTTACAACGCTTTTGCCGGCCCTGGGGGACGGATTTTCATCAACAGCGGACTGTTCGAAGCCCTGGAAAACGAAGATGAAATCGCCGGCATCATCGCTCACGAAATTTCCCATGTCG
The DNA here is from genome assembly GCA_964418135.1 of uncultured Desulfobacterales bacterium. Taxonomy (GTDB): domain Bacteria; phylum Desulfobacterota; class Desulfobacteria; order Desulfobacterales; family Desulfatirhabdiaceae; genus RAAP-1. The sequence goes on along the minus strand of CAYQKZ010000086.1, from coordinate 9,760 downwards.
TCTGTCGGCATATTTCCCAGCAAATGGAACAATCCAAAAAAGTGGGCTTGGGTGCCCTGGCCGGCGTTGCCGCGGGTGTGCTGCTGGGTGCAACCGGCGCCGGATCGGTTGGCAGTGCTGCAGCAATCGGTTCCATTGCAGCATCGCAGTCCCTGATACTGGCCCATAGCCGGGAAGACGAAATGCAGGCCGATCAGCGCGGGGTGGATTTCCTGATTCAGGCGGGATACAGCCCCAAAGGACTGCAGACGTCATTGACCAAAATCCGCAGCAAACAATGGTTCGGCAAGGATCAAGTCCCCACCTATCTCATGACCCACCCGGCTGTTGAAGACCGGATGTCCTATCTGTCCGCCTGGATCGACGCCAACCCATCGAAAATGAACCGGCTTCCCCGTCATTCGAACACTGCCTTCGAGTGGACCCACACCCGGCTGGTCGCCATGTTCGGGCCCGAAAAAGAGGCTCTCAAGGATTTCAAATCCAGGGTCACCCAAGAACCGGACAATCCCATGGTCCTGTATGGGGATGGGCTGATCCTGACCCGAACGGGCAACCGCAATACGGCCATCGAACGTTTCCGGGCGGCCCTGACCCGACGGGCATTCGATCCGGTTCTTCTAACCGAGCTGGGCAGAACGTATTTTCTGGACGGCCGCTATTCCGAAGCACTCGGCATTCTCCAAAGTGTTTTAGACATTTCTCCGGATGAAACAGAAGCCCTTTTTTACACTGGACGCTGTTTTATGGAATTGGGAAAATATCAGGAAGCATCCCGGACGCTGGAATCCCTGCTGCGTACCACCCCGGATTATCCGGATGCCTTGTTTTATATAGGCAGCGCTTACGGCTCGCTGGGCAGAACATCGGATGCCTGTTACTATCTCGGCCTGTATTACTATATCCGGGGAAATTACAGGAATGCCGTTTTACAGCTTGAAAAAGCCCTGGAAACTACGACAGACCCTCTGAAAAAGGCTGAGATCGAAAAGCTGCTGGAAGATGCCAAAAAACGTCATACAATCAAACTCCGTGAATCTGAAACGAGAAATCGTTAGGCCAACAATATGAAGTCTTTCGTTTATCTGATTCAATCCGAATCCGACATGCCTTATCCCGATCTTCCGGATGAACGAAACGATATCATTCTGCTGACATGGAAAACGCCTTCCAATCGTAAAGACGCCGTTTTTTATCCAGAAAGCACGTGGAATGAAGGCAGAAACCGCCTGCTGAAAGAAGCTCTGGCCCGAAACACCGATTATCTTTATTATATTTTTCTGGACGGAGACTGCATCGTCAAGGAAGATACCGAACTGGCCCGTTCGATCAACGCACCGCTGTGCGGCAACCCGTTTCGAACATTTGAAAGGTACCTTCTGGAATGGGAGCCGGCTGTCGGATATACCCGGTATTCCTGGCAATATGCGGAACCGGGCGCGGAAGTGAATCTCGGATATAATTTCGATGCCCTGTTCAATGCATTTCATCGGGAAACCGTTTCCTTTCTCCTGCCCTATTACACGGGTTTCGACAGCGAGTCGTGGCTGTATTCCCAGCATATTCTGAATCATCTGACCGCCATTCTGTACAATTCTCACCGAATTCAGTTCAATGTCATCACCACCCGGAATGTCAATCGAAAATCCTATGCGCACCGGAAAAAATACTGGACCCTTCCCACAACGTTTCTGATGAATGCCATCACGTCGGATCTGAAGCTCCGGATGAAGGTAGAGGATGCCAACTCCATCCATCCCCTGCCGGGCAAGCCGGAAAAAAGGTCGGGGTCCTACCGGATTTCGGAGTCTTTTCTGCAAAACCATTTCGATGTCAATCATCCGCTCATCCGTTTTCGCCACGTGAATCACTTACAGACCGAATCATCGGGTGCCGGTTATCCTGCCGACACCCACCGCCGCCGGACCGCCGTCTGTATGTCCGGCCGATGTACCGGACTGGATATCACCCATGAATCCATCTGGAAATGTCTGTTGAACCGAATCGGTGCGTATGATCTCTTCATGTTTGTACCCAACGATGCGGACAGCAACCTGGCGGCACGCCTGAATCCGACCGTGATTCGGATTGAAGACGATCCGCCGCTGCATGAAGGATCATTGATCAACGGCGTCAACTGTCGATTGAAAAGCGGAACTCAGGCGTATCTTCAGCAATTGTACGGTATGAAGCAGTGCAACCGGCTGCGCATCGAGCATGAAAAAGCAACCGGTATCCGGTATGACATCATCATCCGATGCCGACCGGATCTGATGTTTGTAAAACCGCTTGATCATTTATCCCTTCTGGATTTATCCTATGTTCACGTTCCGGATTTTCACGGGTATGACGGCATCAACGACCGATTTGCCGTCGGCTGTTCGGAACATATGCACATCTATCTGAACAAACTGGATGAATTTCACGATTATGTCATGAACTGGTTCAAATATCGAAGCGATGCTCCGGCCGTCAGTGCGGAAATGTTTACCAGCGGGCAACTGCGAAATCACAACATTACGGTACGGCCCTATCCCTTCCGGTTCAACCGGGCCAGAGGCAAGCGAATCAAAAACGATATCCCCGAAGACCTGTAACAGGAAATGGCGTCATGCGGAAGCATTCTCTTTTAAAATCCGGATCATCTGAATCCGACTCGATCGACCGGCTGCTGGTGCTGCCGTTCATGAAGTCCGTGGAAATTGCGGTCAAAAGCATTCGTGTTCGTTTTTTCAGATCACTGATCACCACGGTCAGTCTGGTTCTGGCGGTGTCGTTTCTCAGCTTTACCCAGGTGGGTTCCGATATGGCCAACGGGCTGCTGTCCACGGGTGATCCTGCCCTGCGTCAGGCCCTGATCCGCTCCGGGTACGATCTGCAGCCCGATGATGTTTCCGTGGGAAACAGCCCCAAGCAGCGGTGGATTATCGTGCTTTCGCTGCTGGTCTGTGTCGTGGGGATCGTCAATGCCCAGCTCATGGCCGTTACCGAACGATTCCGGGAAATCGGCACCATGAAATGTCTCGGTGCTCTCGATCGATTCATTCTGAGACTTTTTTTGCTTGTAGCCGGCATTCAGGGGCTGATCGGGTCCGGTGCCGGTGCAATCATCGGTGGGGCCTTCGCCATGGTCAATTTTCTGATCCGATTCGGAACCGAATCCCTCGTCACCCTGTCCTGGACCCAGGCCTGGCTTTCCATCGGCAGTGCAACACTTGTCGGCTGTATGTTGAGCCTGATCGGTGTGATGTACCCGGCCATCGTCGCCGCCCGCATGCAGCCGGTGGAGGCCATGCGGGTCGAACAGTAATAATCGTTTCACTTCCCCCCAGCGGAGGGCGGTCTGGAGGGGGAATACAATGAATCATGGTAGATTTTTTTGAGCTGCCTAATATCGTCCAAAGGAACCGACATGACAGATTCCAGAAAAATCGTCCGGGTTACCCAGGTAACCAAATCCTTCAAACTGGGTAAACTGGATGTAATGGCGCTCAAAGGGGTCGATCTCGAAATCGCCGCCGGAAACTACATTTCTATCATGGGGCCGTCAGGCTCCGGAAAGAGTACCCTGTTCAACATGATCGGCGGGCTCGACAAACCGACCACCGGAAAAGTGTTCATCGATGAAGTGGATATCGCCCAGCTCGATGCCTATGAACTGGCCTGGCTCAGATGCCGGAAAATCGGCTATATCTTTCAGACATTCAATATCATTCAGGTGATGACCGCTCTTGAAAATGTCACGCTGCCCATGACATTTGCCGGCATGGCCGATGACGCGGCTGCTGAAAAAGGCATCAAGCTCCTGCAGATGGTGGGTCTGGGAGATCGCTTTCAGCACAAACCATTTGAACTGTCCGGCGGGCAGCAGCAGCGGGTGGCCATCGCCCGTGCCCTGGCCAATGACCCGGCCATCATTCTGGCCGATGAACCCACGGGAAACCTGGATTTAAACACGGGTGAAGAAATCATTTATCTGCTGAAACAGCTCAGCCGGGAACGCGGTGTCACCATTATCTCGGCCACCCATGACATCAAGATGCTCAACGTATCGGATCAGGTCGTCTGGATTCGCGACGGCCGCATCGACAAAATCGAAAACCGGGAAGAATTGACCATTTCCATCGGACAGATCGATACCAGACCCGGTCTCGGCTCTTTGAGCGAATCGTAAGCATATGACGCATTTTTCCATTCAATCAGATATGTTGAAAGTGCCCCAGATTCTGAAAAATTGGATCGGGCCAGTTCGGGCAAAAGGTTTGGTTTCCGGGTTTCGAATGCCGTTGGCATGCGCGATGCTTATCACGGTCTTTGTGCTGATATGGTTTTCCCGCGCCGGCGCCGGGGATTTTGAAACGGATATTCATGCATTGTCCGCATTCGGTGATCGAAGCACGGGAACACCGGGCTGTCGGTCTGCGGCCCAATACATTCAGCAACAGTTTCAGGAAGCCGGGTTCTCGGAAGTCGGCGTACATCGCTATGCGATTCCGATCCTTCAGCAGGGAAACAGTCGGTTGACGATCCCCGACAGCGGGATAGCACCTTTTCTGCATCCGCTTCTGGGAAATGCCGTTTCGCCTCAGGCCATCGCCCCCGATGGACTCACCGGTCCCCTCATATATGCCGGAACCGGTAATTTATCCGAATTGAACGACAAAGTTATCGAGGGGTCCATCCTGCTGATGGAGTTGGACTCCGGCGACAACTGGATTCAGGCGGCTTCGCTGGGTGCTGCAGCATTGATTTATGTAGATAGAGGAATCGCTTCACGGTATCTATACGAGGATAAACAGGAGCTTTCTCCCATTCACTTTCCCCGTTTCCGAATTTCTCTGGAAGAAGCCCGCCGTTGTTTTGGAGAATTTGAAACCGCACCGGACGGACGAATTTTTTCGGAAGTACGGCTGGATTCCGAAGTCCGCTGGAAAGAGATTTCCGGCGAAAATATCTACTGCCTGATCCCCGGAAAGAATCCCGATCTTCAGGAAGAGCTGATTCTCATCGATGCATTTTACGACAGTACGGTTTATGTGCCGGGAATGTCTCCGGGCGCGGATGAATCCGTCAGCATCGCCACCCTCCTGGAACTGGCCCGCCGGTTCCAGGAAATGCCGCCGGATCGCTCCGTCCTGCTGACAGCCACCAGCGGGCATGCTCAGACCCTGGCCGGTCTGCGGGATATGATTTGGAGCTTGCGGGCTTCTCCCAAAGATCTGCGAAAGCAGAAGAAACAGTTTCGAGATATGACGCGAAACACGCGAAAAGTCCTGAACGCCATGGAACCCAAATCTTCGGAATCCGCCGACACTGCAGATCCCGAAGATGCGCCGCTGGAAACCCTCATCAAAAAAGCCATCAGCGATGAAATCAAGACTCGGGTCGATGATATCTCCCGCGAACTAATGAGACTCAGACTCGAACAGCAGAACCCGGACAATCAGGATAAAATACAAAATCTTGCCAGGGACAGGCTCCTGCTTCGCCAACTGGGATGGCGGTCCTCTTTCAAAAACCTGTCTCCCGAAGAACAGGCGGCTCTGGATAGGCTGATGCCTTCCGTGATTCAGCGCCAGAAATCCGTTCTCCGAGACACCACCAGTCAGGCCAAGCTTCTGGACAATGCCCTGGACTTCCGATCCATGATCAAAAGCCGAGAGCTGATGGTGACCATATCACTGCATCTGTCCAGTCATGGCGATGGGTTCGGCGCTTTCAGCCAGGGATGGCTTTATCCCCTGAAACCGAGTGTCAACCGTTCCTCGATTTACACGTCCCTCGACGGCGCCATGCATCAAATCAGTTCTGAACTCCCGCTTTTCCGGGATACCTTGCGGCCCAGCAAACTCCGAACCTGGCAGAGTTATTTCCCGGATCGTCCTTTTTTCGGCGGTGAAGTCAGCACCTTGGCCGGCTATATCGGCGCAACCCTGGCAACCATCCATGATGCCCGCGCCCTCTGGGGGACACCCGACGATGTTTCGAACGCCATCGACTGGGCCTATGCAGCCGAACAGAGCCGCCAGGTATGCACCCTGCTTTCCCGCGTTGCATCCACGCCTGTCCTATACGACGAAAACCTGCCGCAGAACGGATTTTCCACAGTCAGCGGCCGTACCAATTTCATCCGCCACGGTGAGTTGTTTGCCGATCAGCCGGCACCGGGAACCGTTCTTCTCTCGTATCAGGGAAACGCCCGGTATTATGCGATGACAAACAATCTGGGATCCTTTCAGATCAAAGGGGTCGCCGACAAACGACATGTTCTGGACAAAGTGATCATCGAAGGTTACCGGTTCGACCCCGACACCGGCAATGTGGCGTGGGCCATCGACAAGGAACAGACCGGAAAAGAAGCCTACCGTCTGAAAATGCAGCGCACCGCCATGCAGACGGATATTATCATGTTCGCCTGCAAGGGAACCACCCTGTTCAACCTGATGGAACCGCGCAGTTTCAAATACATGACCAAGATCAATCTGATCGACGGCCGGCGGGAAGCCGCCCCCCTCAAATACTGGTACAGTCGGATCGACACCCGATCTTCGGTTCTCACCTCGATTTTTCTGGAACCCGAAACCCGTCTGAAATTGACCTTGTCGGATTCGGTGCTTCACAAGAAAATGATCCTGACCCATGCCGATCCAGCCCATTCCGAAGGAACGGGGTATCGGATCGACGACTGGCCGATTCTCCATCGTACCGAATATCGGGCTGCCGCCGATATGTGGACATTGTTGACCCCTCGGATCGACACCCTCGAAAGTCACGGCATTTTCAACGAACAGATACGAAGACTCCAGCAGGAAGGAATAACCGCCCTGCAAACCGCTGAAAAATCCCTGGCAGACAGAAAATACGATCGGTTTATCGAGTCATCCTCAGCTTCCTGGGCGCTGGCCAGCCGTGTCTATGACGATATCGAGCAAACCCAAAAAGACGTTCTTTTCGGGGTATTATTTTACATCGCCTTGTTCGTTCCTTTTGCCTTCTGCATGGAGCGACTGCTGTTCTCGTTTTCCAATATTTATAAGCGGATCATTGCCTTCAGTGTCATTCTGCTTCTGGTGATCGTTCTCATCTACCACGTTCATCCGGCCTTTCAACTGGCATACAGTCCGCTGGTCGTGATTCTGGCTTTTTTCATCATCGGCCTGTCTTTCATGGTGACTCTGATCATTTTTCTGCGGTTCGAATCGGAAATGAACCGGCTTCAGAACCGGGCCAGGCCAACCGCCACCGGAGAAATCACCCATTGGAAAGCTTTTACCGCCTCATTTTTTCTATTTGTCAGCAATCTGCGGCGCCGTAGAATCCGGACGGCCCTGACCTGTGCCACTCTGATCATCCTCACCTTTACCATCATGAGCTTTACATCGGTAAAAAGCATGCGGCTGCATTCCCGGATTCAATATCAGGCGCTGGCGCCATATTCGGGGTTTCTGCTGAAAAACGTCAGCTGGCAGGATATTCCCCATACGGCCCTTCCGGTGCTGACCCATGCCTTCGATGATTCCGGCGTCATTGCCCCACGGGTATGGCTGGAAGATCAAGACAGAACTCGATCCGAAACCGTTCCCCTTCGATTCGGCGACCGCCGGTTCGAAGCCCAGGGCATGATCGGTCTGTCGGCCGATGAACCCGGTGTAACCGGACTCGACCGCATTCTGGTCGCCGGCCGGTGGTTCAAACCCGAAGAACGCCGGACAGTGATGGTTTCCGATCGTATGGCCCAGGAACTGGGGGTACCTTTCGATCATCCGGAATCCGCCGCCGTTCAGATATGGGGGGTTCCATTTCAGGTGACGGGCATTTTTTCCGGAAAGCTGCTTCAGGATCGGCCCGATCTGGACGGAGAACCTTTGACGCCGGCCATTTTTCCGCGTGAAGCATCCCAGGAATTGACCGAAGTCGAGATGGAGGCCATGGAATCCGGGGATGATGTCCGATCCTTTCAAAGTCGATATCAGCATATTGCCGGAGATCTGACCGTGATTATTCCCTCCCAGACCCTGCTGTCCATTGGCGGAAAACTGAAGGGGATCGCCGTCCGTCACACGGAAGCAACGGATACCCGAAAAGTCGCCCAGCATCTGGTTGACCGTTTCGGGCTGGCCCTCTTCAGCGGGGAATCGGATGGGGTTCTGATGTATAATGCCAGCGATGCACTGAGCTATAGTGGCGTTCCCAACATATTGATTCCGATCATCATTTCCGTTTTTATCGTTCTGAACACCATGATCGGAAGTGTGTATGAACGCAAACGTGAAATCGCCGTCTATACCTCCGTCGGCCTGGCCCCGTCCCACGTCAGCTTTCTCTTCATTGCCGAAGCCCTGGCCTTTGCCGTGTTAAGTGTCGTCATGGGCTATCTCTTGGCCCAAACCAGCGCCGGACTCTTTGCCGGCACATCTTTGTGGTCGGGAATCACCGTCAACTACTCCTCGCTGTCCGGCGTGGCCGCCATGGTGCTGGTGATTCTGGTGGTGCTGATATCGGCCATCTATCCCTCACGGGTGGCAGCCGAAATCGCCATTCCCGATGTCAACCGGTCATGGACCCTTCCGGAATCAACTGGGAATCTGCTTGAAATCACCCTGCCCTTTTTGATGAAATATCCGGAACACCGCAGCATCACCGGCTTCTTGTATGATTATCTGAAAGGCCACCAGGATGTTTCCCACGGGCTGTTTTCCACCGGAGAAATCACATTCAGCCAGGTCTGTCCGGTGCCGCCGGTGTTCGGAGATATCGATGGGTGCGCCGGGGAAAACTGCGGCAAGGATACCTGCATTGTCATCAACGCCCATATATGGCTGGCGCCGTTCGATTTCGGCATCATGCAGCAGGTTGTTCTGCAGTTCTGCCAATCGCGTGAAGAGCCCGGTTTTTTGGAAGTCCATATTCAGCTCGAACGCCAATCCGGAGAATCGAATGCCTGGAGGCGCATCAACAAGGCATTTCTAAATGCCATCCGCCGGCAGCTTCTGATGTGGCGGTCGTTGGATTCGGCGGCGCATGATCATTACGAGAGGCTACTGGCGGATGTCCTGATTGGGTCGATGTGACTACATTTCTGTGTTTTGTTTGAACAACATGAGATTATCCCATAGAATCTATATCACATATAACTATTCGGTGTTTCCACCGCTCATCGTTTGTAAATCATGCCGTCCGATTGGGTGAGGGCAGGAAAACTCCTTTGCACCTATGAACCCAATGCTATTGCTTCTGGCCGGAGCCAATCCGTTTTTTCCGGAAGTCGGGACGAGTTCCGGAGACGAAGAGTCGCTCACGGGAAAAGGCCGGTTCGGTGGCTTCACAATCTGATTCTGAAGAGACAATTCGGTTATTTGTTCAACGACTCTCTCACCTTCAAGGACAGTTCCATGATCGAGAGATGTCGGAAATATTTTTCCCAAGAATTTCGACGCTGCTGAAACTCACCAGGATGCAGTAGGCATGCTCAAACTGTTCTTGACCGCGTCCATGAGAAGTGCTACTCAGAAAAAGAGAGACCATCAAAAAGCAATTGCTTATCACCCTGTGTCCTGTTTTGTCATTACCTAAGTCTTCGACCGGTGAATTTCATCTCGCGAACGTGGACTGGAATCTGCCCCAATTGAAGATAACTGTTGAAACCGGTTTTCCTTTTGGAAGGAGGTACGATGAAGAAGTTTGGGGTGTTGTTTGTTTGTCTACTTATGTTCAGTTCTAATGCCTTCTGTTTTTCATTCGCGGATGACGAGAAGACCGA
>CAYQKZ010000085.1:0-11102 GCA_964418135.1 uncultured Desulfobacterales bacterium | reverse complement strand
AATGCAATGCTCAGGGTCATCGCCACGATGATCAAAGAAATGGCCATGACCACTGGCAGCGCATATCCTTTTTGATTCATGATTTCCGAAACCACCATTTCATATTGAGGCCATCTGCTTTTTCCCCCAGCCACCTCCGGAACAAATAGATATCGTTACATATCACTTCCGAATTCAGGCGTAAAATAAGATGCCTTGAATGGATTCTGCGACTTGATCGGCAATGTCAACACGAGTTCCCCCATCGCAGCGGACACCGTCAATTCGATGATTTCCGGAATCTCTTTTTTGTTTTTTCCATAAAATTCAGTCTGCCAACGGTATTCCTTGTCGAAATCCATCGTCAATTCGTTAAACCGGCTTTCCCAGAGGCCATAATACCGTATACTGAACTGTTTCACGTTCTCATATAAGATGATTCGGTATTCATACTCAGTCACCTGGTCTTCATACCGAATGAACTGACGAAGGAAAGGGGTTTCTTCGTATATCAGATCCTGCCCCCCGAATTCATTCTTGACCAGACCTATTCCAGCGGCAGCAGAAACACCTTTTACAAAAACCGATGACAGCGTGACAAAATCGACGGTCTGGCCGGTCCCGATAAAATACGGATAATGGATGCGGTTTCTTTCACTCGATGGATCTGTAACATAGTAGTCGCTTATGGATTCCACCGCAGCGCGACACAGAATATGGTTCCGGTATAAATCCAAAGAACGGGTGTCTGACAGTTTGCCTTTCCGCCAGCTTTCACCAAAAAAAGAATATGCCGTCAATGCCAAATATATCGCCATCGCAAGGATCGTTGTCGCTACAATGACTTCTATCAGGGTAAAGCCTTGCTGCCGGCTGCGGGCAATCGCGTGCCGGATTGTGACATTTGATTGAGTACAGACCATGCCAGTTCCTGATATTCATACGAAAATTCACGTAACTGGCCATATAACGAACAGGTCAGCGTCAGGGTTACGGTTTTCATGGCCACACGGAAACGGCCCATATCCAAGCCGGTCATCGCTTCGTTGATCTCGCCCAGAATATTCGTAGAATATTTGGTTTCGACGGCAGACCATGAATAGGTAATGTCTTTCCCGTACTGGCCCGTACCCGCATCCTTGTTTTCGAAAATCGCCGGTTTAATGGTTTCGACAATAGACGGCAGCGCATCCGAAACAGCAATGATTGCGGCTGATTTTTCAATGACCCGGATGGAGGCCCGATGTGCGAGAGACCCGATCACCAGCGCCGAAAACAAAATCACCGTGGCTATGATGACTTCCACCAGGGTAAAACCGCCCTGATCACATGTAGGATCGGATTTAAAATCCATTCCTAAGATCGATAAAAATAGCTTACTGCACACCGGTATTAATTTCAATCGTTCGGAGATCGGGCTGATTCGACAGAAGATACCATAACCGGGGCTGATCTGAAAAACCGTGTTCATTTACCGTAAACTGCTGAGCTGGAAATGCGATGTACTCAAAATAGACCTGCACCCCTTTTTCGGCCACCTGCAATGTATGATCTTCGAGTTTGATCACAAAGGCGGTATTTCGAAAAAACGCCTTCATCCGAATTGAAGCCATCACCTCGACCAGTTTTCGTTCCTCCGCAGCAACCTTGAAATTTTCGTACGCGCGGATCATGTTGGGCGCCACCAGCGAAATCCCGATCGACGCAATGGTCAGAACCACTATCAGCTCGATGAGGGTAAAACCGGTCGATCGATTCTTCCACATGACGATACATCAAAAACTCAGATCATTGACGGAAACGATGCTCAGCAGCATAATCACCACAACCGAACCCACGATGATACCCATAACCAGAATCATGATGGGCTCGAGCAGGGTGATCATCGCACTCAACCTGTTTTCATAATCGTCCTTGAAACGGGTTTCCATATCCGTAAAGATTTCCGTCAAATTCCCCGTTTGTTCTCCGACCTCGATCACACCGATAAAAATATCCGGCAAAAAATCGGTTCGGGCCAATGCTTCGCTCAGTTTTTTCCCCTGCTTGACTTCCCCCCGGGCCGACAGAAGCTGTTTTTGCACCCGGACATTGCCGATGGATCGGATGGAATACCCGAGAGCATCCACCAGAAGAATGCCGCTTTTCAGAAGTATCGCCATCGAGGATACAAACCGCAGATTTTCCAGCGAATAAGAAAGATATCGCAAAATTGGGATTTTTATCAACATCATATCCAGCAGTGATTTGACGGCTTGTATCCGGTTCATCTGTTTGATCCACAGGGGAATACCGATCACAATAATCAGTATCCACCACTGATACTCCGTAAAATACCGGCTGACCGTCAGCAGAATCTCCGTGTATATGGGCAGTGTTTTCATGCCGGAAAACAGTATTTCAAACTTGGGCACGACGAAATTGAAAATAAACACGATAGACAGCACACAAACCATAAAAATGACGGCCGGGTAAATCAAGGCCTGCCGCGTTTTGGAGCGGACATTTTTGCGAAAACTCAAATTCGCCGCAATTTGCTCGAAGGCGCCGGCCAGCTTCCCTGTCGCTTCCCCGATCGATGCAATGCTGATATACATGGGGTCGAAAATGTCCGGAAATTTTTCAAGGGACCTGGACAATGCAATACCTGACCGAATATCGCCATGAATCTGTGTAGCCGCCCGTTTGAACTGGACATTCCGAATGGTTTTAACCGTCGTTCCCAGAGCCTTGTCGATACGGATGCCGTTTTTCAGCAACAGCGACATCTGGGACGAGAAAAATTCGACATCGGACAATCCCGGTTTGATGCGTGCCAATATCTGAAACCGGGAGGATACGCTGGCCTGAAGGGCAGACAATGTATCGAGCTTTACGGGGACCAGGCCCATTTCTTTGATCTTAAATTGCGCGGACTGAATATTGATAGCGGAGATTTCCCCCTGGTGTCTGGCTCCGGAAACATCGTATGCCGTATAGGTGTACTGGTTCATCAGCCGGCCACCCGCAGCACTTCATCCATGGTGGTAATCCCTTTGATGCACTTTAAACCCGTCTTCCGCCAAATGCCGGATACCGGCTTCCGCCATGTATCGCCTGGCCTCCGTGGGAAAAGCGGAATTTTTGGGAAATGATTTGATTTCCGGCGTACACCGCAGATATTCCATAATCCCCACCCGGCCCTTGTACCCGGTGTTGTTGCATAACGAACAGCCTTTGGCCGTTTTGATCCGAATTTCCGTAACCCCGTACTTCTCGGCCAGGGCATCCAGCGCAAACGTGCGAATGACCGAATCATCGGTTTTTTCCGGCACAGCGCATTCCGGGCAGAGTTTTCGAACCAGCCGCTGCGCGATCACGGAAATCATGGAGGAATTGATCAAATATTCCTGAAGCCCCAGATCGATCAGCCGGGTGTAGGCGGTCGGCGCATCGTTGGTATGAAGGGTGCTGAACACCAGATGCCCTGTCAACGAGGACTGCATGGCAACCCGCGCTGTTTCGGCATCCCGGATTTCGCCGATCATGATCACATCCGGGTCCTGGCGGAGAATGCTGCGAAGTGCGGTTAAAAAATCATAGCCGATGTCGTGCTGCACCTGAATCTGGTTGATACCATTCAACCGGTATTCCACCGGATCTTCGATCGTGATGATTTTCTTGTCTTCGCTGTTGATGCTGTTCAGGCAGGAATACAATGTCGTTGTCTTGCCGCTGCCGGTCGGCCCGGTCAGCAGAATGACACCGGCGGTTTTTACAATATCCTGCTGCAGCTTGTCGTTCAAATCCGATTCAATTCCCAGGTAGTCTAAATTATAGCTTATGGACTCCTTCACCAGAAACCGCAACACAAGACTCTCTCCCTCGGAAAGGGGCAGGGTCGACACTCGCACATCGATATCTTTGGATGAGACCTTCATAGATATCTGACCATCCTGGGGCCGTCTTCTTTCGGCAATATCCATCCCGGATATGATTTTGATGCGGGAGGCTATAGGAAGCTGCATTTTCAGCGGCAGAAAATCGATATCGTGCAACATGCCGTCAATCCGGAATCGAACACGATACATATTTTTGAAAGGTTCGAAGTGAAGATCGGACGCCCCGCGGGTAACGGCTCTCGATATGAGCGTATTGACCAGATTGACGATGGGTGCCTCGGAGGCCAGCTCCCGCAGTTTATCCACTTCGGCATCCAAAAAGCCGGATACATCCAAGGAATCCATTCCGTCTGCCTGGCGGGATGCTTCATACTCCCCCTGAATCTCTCTGAACTGGGATTCAGTGGCCAAAACCGGCTGCCAGTGAACATCTCTATCGCGCAGGTACTGGATGACCTCATAATTCAGGGGATTGATCACGGCAAACGTCGTGATGCCGTCCTGATGAGACAGCGGAAGCCAACTGCGCTGAAGTAAAAAAGCAAGGTTCAATGTTTCTGCTGCAGAGGACTGCATATCCAGGCTGTTGCGATCCATATCCTGAAACAGACCGATCTTCAACTGCTTCGACAGTACCGCCAGCAGCGTTTCTTCGCTGATGATACCCATATTCATCAGAATTGATCCGATCAATCCGCCGTATTTTTCTTGAAATTTCAAAGCGCTGTCAATGTCGGACGGAGATACGCCGAAAGACTGGATCAAAATTTCACCGAAAAGCATGCTGTCATCAGGCATTACGATCGTCGCTCCCCGATCGAGGCGGAAGCACCGGAAGACATGTCGAGTACTGAATGATAAAAATCCAATGTCTCCTGAGCGGTTTTTTGCCAGGAAAACCGGGCGGCCTGTTGTAAAGACAGTTCCGATCGTTCCAACCAAAACGAAGGAGATGACTCCAATTCCAGCATTTTCTCGCACAGCGCATCAGGCTCTGCAGGATCGACATACAGCGCCGCATCGCCTCCCACCTCGGGAAGACTCGATGTGTTGCTGCATATCACCGGGCACCCCTGCGTCATGGCCTCGAGTACGGGAAGCCCGAACCCCTCGTACCAGCTTGGAAACAGAAAGCAAAAAGCGCTCCGGTACATCCCCAGCAACTGAGTGTCTGTCAGATATCCATGATAGATAATATCACCATCTTTTTGAAGATGCTGGATACGCAACTGAATATCTTTCGACAGCCAACCGCTTCCCCCGCAGATCCACAGCGGCATCCGCTTATGGGTTTTCTTGAGATACAGTTCATAGGCATTCAGAACGCAGTCATAATTTTTGCGCGGCTCGAGAGTGCCGACCGCCAGCCAGTAGCTGCCGGGAAACGATGGTTTGGTCGTTCGCAGATTGTATCTGGAAGCCAAGGGAATGACCCTGGCGCGCTTGGCGGTCCGATCCAGATATTTTGGGAATATCCGGTTGAAATCGTTGAATGAATGCCGTGAAATAAAAACAAAGGCGTCGGCCGTTTCAAGAGCTCCGAGTACACCTTCCTGACAGTTCAAGCGATTGGCTTCCGTTGTATATTCCGGATGGGTCCACCAACACAGATCGTATATCGTGTAAACGAGCCTGGCTGGTGCTACTTTCGGTGCCCGAAAATTATTGGCATGAACGATCATCGGATCACCCGGCGGAACGACTCTCCCATTTTGAATATCGGTCCACATCCGCCGGGCCGTTTCGGGAGTCATGTTTCGGAAAGGTTCACGAACATGTGGCGACGGTATCTGCGTGCCTCCGGACACATCCGCATTGATCCAGCGATCGAATTGGTGGTAGAGATAAATTTCGGTATTTTCATTCAAATTCGACATGGCATGAGCCAGAGAATCCGCATACCAGGCACAACCGGCCCGCTCCGTGCAGGTTTGTGAAACATCCAGTCCGATTCTAAGCATACCGGCTACCCATTCGATACCGAAAGCACTTCATTTTCAAGATATTTTCCCAGCACATCATCAATATCCATTCGATATCGTTGTGCATATTTCAACACATTGTCTATATAGGAGCAGACAAAACGCTTTCGATTTTTCCCCGGCTCCGGACACTCCTGTTCAGCCTTGACATGGGCCAATACTTTCAACCAGCGATAAGGCGGCCTGTCGGCATATCGCAGTGCCACCTTAAGAATCTCTTCGTGAACCTCGATCCGGGACCGATGTGTCTTATTGTCCGGATACATGCGTGAACCAGCCAGAAAAAAGCCCTTCAACCAATGAAATTTCATCGTTCGTCCGATGCGCAGCCAATATTCATAATCCATTGCCCAATTACAGGAATCATCAAAGAATCCGAAGCGCTCGATGATTTCTCTGCGCCAGAAAACAGCCGGTTGACAGAGATAACAGACATCGATGAGCCGATCGTAATTCCATGCTTCCGTGTAATATGGCTCCAGCGTGCCTTCCGGTTCCCATATGTGGTGAGCGTCTCCATAAAGGATCATGCATTCGGGATGATTCCGGAAATATCGGCCAACGGTACTCAGGGTATCCGGATAATAGATATCATCGGAATTCAGATAAGCGATGATATCACCGGAAGCCGCCAGAAGGCCCTGGTTGATGGCGTCGGTCTGACCTTTATCAGGACGGGAAATCAAGTTTATACAAGAGGTAAACTCATTGAGGATTTCCAGGGAACCATCCGAACTGCAGGCATCGAACACCAGAATTTCCAGATCGGCGTAACCCTGACTCAGTATGCTTTCAAGAGTCGAGCGTATGTATTGAGCCTGATTAAAAGAGGGTATGATGACACTGATTTTCATGTTTGTCAAAAAGAACGATGGATTCTCCGTTATTATCACGACAGACAATATGATCGATAATGTCCTCGACCGGTTTGCCGTCACTTTCGCTTCCGCAAAGAACAATGGTAAGCGCCATACCATCCGGATAGCAAAAAAAAGAAATTCCTTGCGGATAGTATTGCGTCATGAAGGAACCAAACGGATTCGTACCGACAAAAACCGAAAACCGTGCGGGCGGATCGTTTTTAGCCGTAATATCTATTTTCCAGCGATCTTTTCCGACAGGGGTCGGCAGAACGATTCGATCGATCTCATCGGACGGAAACATCGACGAAAACCATTTTTGCTCTGGAAATGCCGTATAATACAGTTCGGATGCCAATCTTTCCACCTCGGGCAGGAGATTGAAGAGCCGGAGACGACTTCGGGATTTTTTTGCAAGGTCGGCTGCATACTTCGGATCGGCGCTTACCTCCCGGAAAGCATCCGCCAAATCAATGGGCTTTCGGGGGTTCACATAGCAGCAGGCGTCTGCACAAATTTCAGGGATGGAATACACATCACCCGCAATGATCGGCAGTCCGAAATACATGGATTCGACCAGAGGAATACCGAATCCTTCATGCAGCGAAGGGAATACAAGTGCTCCGGCATCGGCATAGAGGGCGGCCAGTTCCGAATCCGAAACATATCCCAGAAAATGGACCCATTTAGAAATACCCAGCGTAACAGCCAGTTTTTTCAGATCGTTCGACCGGGCATCCGGATGGCCCGTAAACACCATATCCCATGTATTTTTGCCGGCATCTTGACGATAAATATTGTATGCCATCAATAGAATTTCATGGTTTTTGTGTCGCCAGAAATTCGCGGGACAGAGAAAATAGGGATTTCTGCCGGCTATGGGTTCAGAGACGGCGGACCGGGGGAGCCTGCCGTGGATCGGCAGGTAGAGTAGAAAAAGTTTTTCTTTTTGATTGGGATAATGTTTGGCAACCTGCCGCATCGTCGAGCGGCTGATGCACTGAACGCGCGTGGCGCAAGACAGGCTTCGGGCCACATAATTTTCCCGATATTTTTTTTCCGATTCATCCAGGCTGAACGGCCAGTCTTTGAACAGCAGATCGACAATCGTAATGACCGTGGGTATCCCCGCTGCATGAAATCCGGCATCGCCAAAGGGGCAGTAAAGCACATCCGCACCGCACCGGCGTATCAGATCGGGCGGCGGTGAAACGATGTTGAACTCGGAAACGCCAGCATGATCGAGCGGAACGAACGATTCGTTTTCATTCACACATAGAAGAATATCGCGAGAGTGCGCAAAAGAACGTACCTCATGATGGGATGAACCGCTGGTTAAATAAATGAATACAATTGAATAATTGTTCAGTTCGCTGAGTGACTTCAATAAGGCGATGGTTGCAGGCTTGAGACCGCCATTCTTTCCTCCGACACGAAGCGGGGTTAAATCGACAGCGACCGAAAAAGGTTGGGTATGCATAACAGATAGTCCGTTAACTGATTAAATTTTGATCATCGCAGAATCATATATTTCAGACGACCTTAATCTTTGCGCCTCTGCGGTGAAATAAATTCGGAATCTTCCAATGGGGTAAGCGATTGATTCAATGCTCTGTAAGATTCATAGAAATGATTTTGGACCTGTTCCATGAGTAAAATGGTGCGGTTTTCGACGATCCGTTGCTGACGTTCGGAATGGGGCAATCGCCAGATAGCGGCCAGTATCTCGACAATACGGCCGAAAACCGGGATCCGGCAAACCTGACGCAGGAGAAAAGGAAACATCAGACCGGATATATTGATCCCAGCCGCTCGGCCTTCTTTCGAATAACGCAGCCGGCCCAGAATATCGATCTTGGAACATCCATTTCTCAATAATTTCAGATAATGAGCAGATCCCCCCTTATCGGGCTCTCGAAGCATCAGGGCGCGATAGGCCACAGTCACGAATGTCTGGCCATGATAACACATCAGATCGTTGACATGGTATCGGCCATCCGCTTTCGGCTGGAAAACGGGCTGAACTGCAAAAGGGGTTACAACCGGCAATTTGAGCCGAAAGGAAGGGCGTTGTTCATCGCACGAATTCTTGACAGGAGTGGATAACTGTTTTTTTTCAATATCAGTCTTGCTTTCGACCATACCGAAAGCAGTCTTTCGCTTTGCCACTTCAGCACGAATTCTCTGCAGCAGCGATTCTGTATTGTTTTCCGGACTCGTGGTGTTGACCATCATCACTATATTGCCTCCATTTCAGCTTCCACCAACAAAGATACCACTTCCTCCATCTTGCAGGAGGCTTTCCATCCCAGGTTTCTCAGAGCCTTTTCCGGATTGACCCGGCTGATCATGATATCGGTGGGAATGACGATGCAAAAATTGCTTAACGCCATGGACTCCGCCAAACAGGCTTTCAGAAAATTCATTTCACAAGGCAGCAGGACGGACATGTCCCCCGTCGAATCTACCCCGATGTTCACTCGAATTGCTGGAACGAATCAGAATTTTTTTATCAATATGGTAAAGGGCTGAAAATGTCAACCGGTTCAAAAAGACACATCTGCAGGGAAGGGCGCATGCCCGACGTTACGATTTTTTTGCAACGATCACGCTATGTTTGTTACAAATTCAGACCCGAACCAGCACCTTTCAACTCATTGATATTTCCCGGACGTGAGTGGATAAGATCGAATCTGGATTATTCTTTTGCCCGGAAATATATCTCATGAAATCAACTTGTTGTTTATCTAAACCGGTCCAATCCGCACATAATCCTATCATTTGATCCAGCCAAGCAAGCCTGCCCGCTTCAATCGTTCGACGTGCATTGTAGCCCAGCATTCCGGCATTGGAAAAATCAAGCGGAGCCGGACAGTTCCGGTCATAGAGCAGGCCATTTACATGATGCGTGATATATTCATTCATGGTCGGACAGTACGGCGACACAACGCACATTCCCAGTGCCATGGCCTCCAGGAAAGACAAACCTATCCCCTCTGTGGGGCGTGGAACGAAAAAAATATTGGCAGACTGAATTATCCGATAATATTCAGACTGATTTTCGAACCAGGTGGATTGCGTGATCGGAATCCCTCTCCACGATTTCGGAAATCCGGGAACCTGAAGGTGTTCGGCATCCAATGCCATGTGTACGTGAAGACTGGCAAACGGAGTAGCATCGATCAATTGCCGGATCGTTTCCCATGTGATCGCCGGGGTGCGTTGCCAAAAAAAGCCTCGCAGATTGGAAAAATCCCGCTGAGAATCCGCAAACTTTATTGGATCTGGAAAATACTGAATATGCATGCTTCTACAGCCATACTGCAGCAATGTTTCGTGCATATGGCTGGAAAAAGAGAGATATTCCATGTCGGTCAGAAACATGTCGGCGGGCTTGGTGCCGGAATTGTCATACATGGGGATTCCGATCAATCTTTCAGGTGACAGTGCTTTCATCGTTTCGAATGAATGAACGCACTGCCACACAATGATGAAATCATACCCCTGTTTACGGATGAATTCCCCATCCGGCTGCCTGTCTCCTCGGTAACTGTAATCCCAATAGATGTCAATATCGAAGAACTGAGCGAGATACTGCAGAAAAAACCAGGAGGATCGTGTTTTGCGGTGATAAAAATGATCGATAAATGCGATGCGGCCATACCTTTGATTTGAGCGACTGGGACAAGGCTGCATCGACGACGCCCTCCCATCGGTTTCGGGTTTGACAAATTCTTCTCGAAACTCCTTTGACAAGCCGGTGATGTCTGTATCCCGACATCGGACATTACGAAAGACACCTGTATGCCGATCCTGCTGGATGATCATTCGATAAAATTGTTCCAGATCGCTGCATGCAGGATGGCGTGGATATTTGTTGTCTGGGGGGTGATCATTCCCCGAATATTCCGTTTTTATCGATGGACGTTTTTCATTTATGACCTGTAACACCGCATTTGATATACCTTCTGCATCGGAACTGTCCAGAACATGTATATCCAAACCCTGCACCGCTTTCAGCCCCAGATTGGTTCTCGGCAGAATCACGGGTCTGCCCATAGCGAAATACTCCGGCAATTTGCAGGGAATGCGATAATCGTTGAACGGACCAGGCTTGCCCGGTTGGATAAACAGGTCTGCTGCAGCCATGACATCCGGCAGCTCTTCGCGATTGACCCATCCCAGGGATTTTTCAAAATGCTTCACCCATGAATCGTCACCATCCGTCAAGGCTCTGGCATTGACACCGGTACGGATCAGCGTGGTAAGACACCCCTGTTGATTGAGCAACTGCACAGCCCGATACAGGGTCAACACCTCTTCCCGGTTTCCGGCATGCACATTGCCGGTATAAACAAGTACCCGATGATCTACTGGAATGTGAAGCTTTTTTCTCAATT
>CAYQKZ010000084.1:717-11124 GCA_964418135.1 uncultured Desulfobacterales bacterium | reverse complement strand
CGACCACCTGCATGGCAATGCCCATTTCATGCATGGATATTGATCCTTAATATTGTATGGACATTCAGAAAAACGATTTCGCTGCGTTATCGGTCGGAAGTGGCCGAAAAAGGCTTATTCCCTCCCTGCTGACTTGCGAATTGAATTTTCTGAATGTCTAAATTTTATCACTTATCAAATTTTTGATTATATTTTTTATTTCGTCTTTTGTAAATGGAAACATTTTTGTGTCGGCAATCCGAAAATGAATCCAAACGAGAAGTCCAATTTGGATCAGCTTCCCCTTGTTGACTTTGCACCATTTCTTTACTATTGGATAGATACTTCGTACCGAAGTTCGATTCGATAGAATTTTTATTCACGATTTACAGCGTCGCGTTTGGCATGAAAATGCTTCTTCAAGAGGAATCACAAACCGCAACCGAGGAGAAATGCATGAAACCCGCAGAATGGAATCCCGGAACCCTTCTGGAAACAGCCGGGGGATACTGGAAAACCTGTACTTTGCATGCCGCAGTCCAGTTGAATATATTTACGGAAATTGACGACCAGAAGCTTTCTGCTGATGTCGTTTCCGAAAAACTCCAGGCAAACTCCAGGGCTACGGCCATGCTGCTGAATGCCCTGACCGCCATGAATCTTCTTGAGAAATCCGATGGTCTCTACGCCAACACACCGGAGGCCGCCCGGTTTCTTTCCAGGAAATCCCCGTCCTATATGGGGTATATCATCAAACATCACCATCATCTGGTGTCATCCTGGAGTCAGCTCGATCAAGCGGTGATGTCGGGCGGCCCGGTTCGAACACGGGCGGTGAACAGCAGCGAGGATGAACGGGAAAGCTTTCTGATGGGCATGTACAATATGGCCATGATGACAGCACCCGGAATCGTCCCCAAAATCGACATCGCCCACCGCAGATCGCTTTTGGATATGGGCGGGGGCCCCGGAACTTATGCCATTCAGTTCTGCCTGAAAAACCCCGAGCTGAAAGCCGTTGTTTTTGACCTGCCGACCACAAAACCTTTTGCCGAAAAAACGATCGGCAATTACGGCCTGTCCGAACGAATCCGATTTCAGGAAGGCAGTTATCTTCATGATCCGATTGAAGGCCGCTATGATGTTGCCTGGCTGTCCCATATCCTGCACGGCGAAGGGCCCGAAGATTGTCAATCTATGATTCAAACGGCCGTATCGGCCCTTGCTCCGGGCGGCATGATTTTAATTCATGAATTCATTCTCGACAACGAAATGAACGGCCCGCTGTTTCCGGCTCTTTTTTCACTGAACATGCTGCTCGGCACCGATCTCGGTCAGTCCTATTCCGAACGGCAGATCAGCGATATGCTCGCCGGCGCCGGGGTCCGGGATATTCACCGGATTGCCATTGACACGCCGAACAACTCCGGCGTCCTTGCTGGAACCGTGTATTAAAGGAAAAAGAGATGAGCGCTGAATTGGATGCAGAGGTTCTGATCGTCGGTGCCGGAATCATGGGGTTGACGATTGCCAGGGAACTGGTCCAAAACGGATGGCAGAACATCGTTGTCATCGAAAAAGAGGCGGAAACCGGAAAACACGCCTCCGGCCGAAACAGCGGCGTACTGCATGCCGGCATTTATTATGCGCCCGACAGTCTGAAGGCAACGTCCTGCCTGAACGGCAATTTTCTGATGAAAGCTTATTGCCGGGAAAAACGACTCCCGCTTCAGGAAACCGGAAAAGTCATCGTCGCCCGAAACGCGGAAGAACTGCCCGTGCTTGAAGCCCTGTTTGCACGGGCCGTTGCCAATGGCGCCAAAGTGGATATGCTGAACGAAAAAGAGCTGGCAACCATCGAGCCCAACGCCCGAACCGTCCGGCAGGCGATATTCTCCCATTATACGGCAGTCGTCGATCCCCGGAAAATTCTTCAATCACTCCAACAGGATCTGACAGAATCCGGAAACGTCCGGTTTTTCTTTAACTGTGCTTTTGAAACCGCCTTCGGCAGCCATGCCGTTCAGACTCGGTGCGGCCGAATCCGTTTCAAGCGGTTCATCAATGCCGCGGGCGCCCATTGTGACCGGGTTTCAAAAGCATTCGGCATCGGCACCCGATATCGACTGATTCCGTTCAAAGGCATTTACCGCAAACTGAAAAAAAACAGCGCCTGGCGAATTCGAGGCAGCGTCTATCCGGTTCCGGATATCCGCAATCCTTTTCTGGGTGTGCATTTTACCCGGAACATTCATGGGGATGTTTATATCGGGCCCACAGCGATTCCGGCTTTCGGCCGAGAAAATTATGGTGTTTTATCGGGCCTGGATAAAGAAGCCATTGATATTTTGCTTTGTGATGCACATCTTTTCACAACGAATCCGCAGTTTCGAACCGTGGCGCTGACTGAACCAAGGAAGTATTTTTTTCCCTGGTTTTTTCAGGATGCCGCCGCGCTGGTCAAGACGCTGGAACCTTCCGAGGTAGAACCGGCTGCCAAAGTCGGAATTCGGGCGCAGCTCGTGGACTGGCAAACCGGGGAACTGGTCCAGGATTTTCAACTGATTCAGGATGGCGATTGTCTGCATTTACTGAACCCCATTTCGCCGGCATTCACCAGTTCCATGGACCTGGCACAGAAAATCGTTCGATCGATGGAATAAAACGAACCGATACTCATGAAAGGAATTTCGTATGACACCGGAAGAACAGATCGAGGCCATTACCCAACGGGCCCGAAAGAATTTTTCAAAAGGATTCAACTGTGCGGAATGCATTGTGGAAGCGGTTGTCAACATCATCGACACCGGTCTTCCCAAAGAGATTCAGAAACTGGCGACCGGTTTCGGCGGCGGTGTGGGACTGTATGGAGACACCTGCGGAGCAGTTACCGGAGCGGTTCTCTCGGTCGGGGCCGTCCATGGCAGAAGTGCGCTTCCGGAAGGCGATCCCAAAGCGGTGCCCAAAATGGCTTCTCAGGAGCTGTATGGTAAACCCGGATTGTATCGGCTGTTCAACCAGATTCCCAATCGGATTCAGGACAAATTCGGAAATACCCTCTGCCGGGAATTGACCCATCCCTGGAAAGAAAACTGGCTTTGCCGCGACCATGCCCTGCATTGCCGGGAAATTATTACCGAATCGGCAAAAATCGCCGCTGAATTGATTCTCTCCGATAAAACCGAGCTGGCTTCCCGACCTTTCGGCGCCAATGTCGAAAACCTTGTCGATGCACCTGAAGCCTGTTCCATCAAGGGCTGAGGGACTGCACTGAATCAGGGCGGCGCCCTGAACCCATAATTGTACGCGCAATGTGCAACCTATACTGATTACTGATATTCGATGTTCAAGTTTTTTGCATTCATCAACACCTCGTATATGGTAACATTTTGATTTTGTTCATGCTGAATCGATGAAAACAATGCGATTCATTTTCGTGTTTTTCGTGGTTAATATATTTTCACGGTAAAGGAATTTATTTTTCAATGTTTTTCGACTGGTTGACAAAAATTTTCGGCAGTAAGAACGAACGGGAATTAAAAATACTCTGGCCCGTGGTTGACAAGATCAATTCACTCGAACCATCCATACAGGCACTCAGCAACGACGACCTGAAATCTCAGACCGTCAGGTTCAAAGAGCGGCTCGAAAAAGGCGAAAGCCTGGACGATCTGCTCCCGGAAGCCTTTGCGACAGTACGGGAAGCATCGGTGCGGACCCTGAACATGCGCCATTTCGACGCTCAGCTCATCGGCGGCATGGTACTGCATCAGGGGAAAATCGCCGAAATGAAGACCGGTGAAGGCAAAACCCTTGCCGCCACGCTGCCGGCCTATCTGAATTCCCTCACCGGCAAAGGCGTTCATATCGTTACGGTCAACGACTATCTGGCCAGACGAGACACCGAATGGATGGGAACGATTTATAGTTTCCTGGGGCTTTCGGTTGGATGCATCCTTCACGGCCTGGATGACCGGGAGCGTCAGACGGCTTACCACTCGGATATCACTTACGGAACCAACAACGAGTTCGGTTTCGATTATCTGAGAGACAACATGAAATTCTACCAGGAAACCATCGTTCAGGGAGATCTCAACTACGCCATCGTGGATGAAGTGGACAGTATTCTGATCGACGAGGCCAGAACCCCCCTGATCATTTCCGGCCAGGCGGAAAAATCCACCAGCCTCTATTATGAAGTCAACACCATCATTCCGCGCCTGGCCCGGGATACGGATTATGTCATCGACGAAAAAGCCCGATCCGCCGTACTCACCGAAGAAGGGGTAGCCAAAGCGGAGCGGTTGATCAAGGTGGACAATCTCTATGATCCCCGCAACATCGAAACACTGCACCACATCAATCAGGCGCTCAAAGCCCATACATTGTTCAAGCTGGATGTAGATTACATCGTCAATGATGATGAGGTCATCATCGTGGATGAATTCACCGGCAGGCTCATGCCCGGGCGCCGTTACAGCGAAGGCCTGCATCAGGCGCTCGAGGCCAAAGAAAACGTCCGCATCGAAAATGAAAACCAGACGCTGGCCACCATCACCTTTCAGAATTATTTCCGCATGTACAACAAGCTGGCCGGCATGACCGGTACGGCCGATACCGAGGCTGCGGAATTTAAAAAAATATACGGTCTGGATGTTTCGGTGATCCCCACCCACCGGCCCATGATCCGGCATGATTTTCCGGATATGATCTACAAGACGAAAAGAGAAAAATTCGAAGCGGTCATGAATGAAATCGCCGAACTGCATCAACAAGGCCAGCCGGTTCTGGTGGGCACCATCTCCATCGATGTATCCGAGGATATGAGTCTAAAACTTAAACAAAGAGGTATTCCCCACACGGTGCTGAATGCCAAAAACCATGAAAAAGAGGCGGAGATCGTATCCATGGCCGGCCAGAAAGGGGCCGTGACCATCTCCACCAACATGGCAGGACGAGGTACGGACATCGTTTTGGGAGAAGGTGTCACCGGACTGGGCGGACTGCGGATCATCGGCACGGAACGCCATGAAAGCCGACGCATCGACAATCAGCTTCGGGGTCGATCCGGCAGGCAGGGAGATCCGGGCTCTTCCCGGTTTTACCTGGCCCTGGAAGACGATCTGCTGCGGATTTTCGGAGGAGAGCGCATGACAAGCATCATGGAACGGCTGGGGATGGAGGAAGGCGAGCCCATCGAACACAATTTGATCAGCCGGGCCATCGAAAATGCTCAATCCAAGGTGGAGGCCCGCAATTTCGATATTCGAAAACACTTGATCGAATACGACGATGTGATGAACCAGCAGCGGGAAGTTATCTATCGTCAGCGTCGGGAAGCCCTGAACGGAAAAAGCCTGAAACCGGACATCGAAGAGATGATTCGGGATAAGGCCGAAGAAATTGCGGAAACCCATGCCGATGAAAAGGTCTCTCCTGAAGAATGGGATCTCAAGGGACTCGATGAAGCTATATTCAATCAGTATAATTTTCATATGACCATCTCCAACGACTTGCTCGATGGTCTTAGCCCGGAAGGCCTGGCGGAAGCCATCACCGCATCCGCCCTGGAAATATATAGAAATAAGGAAATGGAAATCGGCGAAGAGAGTTACAGACCACTCGAACGCTATGTAATGCTCAACACGGTCGACTCCTTGTGGAAAGATCACCTACTGTCCATGGATCACCTCAAGGAAGGTATCGGTCTGCGAGGATACGCGCAGCAGAATCCGCTGATCGTGTATAAAAAGGAAGGATTCGAGATGTTTCAGGACATGATTTCCCGAATTCAGGAACAGACGATATCCATTCTTTTTCGCGTTCAGCCGGTAAAACATGAAAGAATCGAAGAAATTCACAAACCCAAGGAACAAAACCTGACTTATTCCGGTTCCGACAGTGAACCGCCAAAGAAAAAGCCTGTTCGTCGGACAAATGACAAAACCGGCCGCAACGATCCCTGTCCCTGCGGCAGTGGCAAGAAATTTAAAAAATGTTGCGGGAATTAAGCAGGAACCTCATGAAGAATGTGTTTTAAATGTTGATAAAAACCCATTCAACGCTTACTTTACGAAAGCTTGGAGGGATGTGACGAAATGGATCCGTTCAACCCGGAAATTGAAAGCGGCCTGGATGAGGGCGTTCAGGAAATCATCAAAGAACCCGCGATGTTCAAGGTGATTATCTTGAATGACAATTACACCACTATGGAGTTTGTCATCGAAGTTCTGATGCTGGTTTTCGCCAAATCGCCGGAAGCGGCCGCGGAAATCATGCTGAGTGTTCATTATCAAGGAAAAGGTATGTGCGGGGTGTATCCTTTTGAAATTGCCGAAACCAAGGTCGAAACCGTCCATTCCCTCGCCAGGGAGAGGGGATTCCCATTACGATGCACCCTGGAGGAAGTGTGAACCATGATCAGCAAGGAACTCAGTGAAACTCTCGGATTTGCCGTTCGGGAAGCCAAGCGGCGTCGGCATGAATATGTTTCGGTCGAGCATATTCTATTTGCCGTTCTGCACGAAAGCAGCGGCATCGAAATCCTCGAAAACTGCGGGGGAAACATCCAGGGGTTGATGGCATCCCTCGAGAAATTTTTTGAAGAGCGCATGGAAAATATCGCCGAAGACCGCGAATATGTGCTACAACAGACCGTCGCCTTTCAGCGGGTCATCCAGCGTGCCGTCAATCATGTGCGCTCGGCCGAAAAACAGGAAGTGGCCGTCAGCGACATTCTGGCCTCGATTTTTCTGGAAAAGGATTCTTTCGCCGCTTTTTTTCTCAACGAACAGGGAATCAGCCGACTGAATATTTTAAGCTACATTTCCCATGACGCAGGTACTCCCCCGTTGATTCCGGAACCTGCTTCTTCAACAAAGACCGAAAAATCCGACAAACCCAAGAAAGCGGATCCCGTTGAACTGTTCACCCTCAACCTGACGCAAGCCGCTGCCGAAGGAAAGATCGATCCACTGATCGGCCGGGAAATTGAAATTGAAAGAACGATTCAGATCCTGTGTCGGCGGCGAAAAAACAATCCGATCTATGTCGGCGATCCAGGGGTCGGCAAAACCGCCATGGCCGAGGGACTGGCTTTGAAAATTTTCGAAGGAAACGTCCCCGAACCCATCAAAGAGCTGAAAATTTTTTCCCTGGATATGGGATCATTGTTGGCCGGAACACGATTCCGCGGGGATTTCGAACAACGCCTCAAAGGTGTCATCGATACGCTCAGCCATCAGAAAGATGCCGTTCTGTTTATCGACGAAATCCATACCGTTGTGGGCGCCGGGGCTACCAGCGGCGGTTCCATGGACGCATCCAACATCCTGAAACCGGCACTGGCCAATGGTGCGTTCCGATGTATCGGATCGACCACATATGAAGAATATAAAAATCATTTTCAAAAAGACCGGGCATTGTCTCGGCGGTTTGAAAAAATCGACATTGTCGAGCCGTCGGTTTCCGAAACCATCGATATTCTAAAAGGCCTCCGATCCCGTTACGAGGCACACCATCAAATCATCTATACCGACGCCGCATTGAAGGCCGCGGCCAAGCTGTCCGCCAAACATATCAACGACCGGTTTCTGCCGGACAAAGCCATCGATGTCATGGACGAAGCCGGCGCGTGGGTCCGGCTTTCCGGACATTCCCATCGAAAAAAAATCCAGCCTGCTGATATTGAAAAAATCGTCGCCAAAATCGCCCGAATTCCGGAAATCCGGGTGACCACAACCGACCGAGCCCGGCTGGAAACCCTTGAAAACCGACTGCAGCAGGTCGTATTCGGCCAGGACGACGCCATTCGTGCAATGGCAACCGCCATCAAACGCTCCCGTGCCGGACTGGGCGCACCGGATCGGCCTGTGGGTTCGTTTCTGTTCACCGGGCCAACGGGTGTCGGAAAGACCGAAGTGGCCAGACAGATAGCCACGGCCCTCGGCATATCGTTTTCACGCTATGATATGAGCGAATACATGGAAAAGCATACGGTTGCCCGACTCATCGGCGCCCCTCCCGGCTATATCGGCTTCGATCAGGGCGGACTGCTCACCGACGATATTCGAAAACACCCGCACTGCGTGCTGCTTCTGGATGAAATCGAAAAAGCGCATCCGGATATTTTCAACATCCTGCTTCAGGTTCTCGATTACGCCACCCTGACCGACAACAACGGAAAAAAGGCGGATTTCAGAAACACGATCGTCATCATGACATCCAATGCCGGCAGTCGGGAAATGAGTACCCACACCATCGGATTCGGCGATGCCCGATCCGATACCGCCGACAAGGGAATGAAGGCCATTGAAAAAAGTTTCAGCCCGGAATTCCGGAACCGGCTGGATGCCATCATCGCGTTTCAATCGCTCCGTATCGACATCATGGAGAAAATCGTCGATAAGTTCATGGCGGAAATCAATGTTCAGCTCTCCCCGAGAAAGATCTGCATCGAGTTGTCGCCCGATGCCCGCGTGTGGCTGGCCAGGAAAGGATATGATCCCCAGTACGGCGCCAGACCCTTATCCCGCCTGATCCAGAATCAAATCAAGGATGTACTCTCGGACCGCATTTTGTTCGGTAATCTTGAAAAAGGCGGAACCGTGCAGATCGGGTTGAACGGCGATCAACTTACTTTCGATACACAGTGATCATAACATGCCGGTATTTCACGACTCGGATGAATTTTTCTTTCCAGATCCGGAATTGTCCCATCAGGACGGACTGCTGGCAATCGGAGGCGATCTCAGCATCGAACGCCTCATTCTGGCCTATCGCATGGGAATTTTTCCCTGGTACGGTCCGAAAGACCCCATTCTCTGGTGGTCACCCGATCCAAGGCTTGTGCTGTATCCCGAATCGTTTCATATTTCCCGAAGCCTGATGAAAACCCTCAAACAGGGCAGATTTACCGTTACCCTGGATCGGAATTTCAGCCAGGTAATCACATCCTGTGCCGAAATACCACGGCATCATCAACCGGGAACCTGGATCACAACCGACATGATGGATGCCTACTGCCGGCTTCACGATGCTGGATTCGCGCATTCTGTGGAAGTCTGGTACCATGAAACACTGGTCGGCGGCTTGTATGGAGTCTCTTTGGGAAAATGTTTTTTCGGCGAATCCATGTTCTCCCGAAAAAGCAATGCCTCCAAAGTCGGCCTGGCAACGCTGGTAACCCTGCTTCAATCCTGGTCTTTCCACCTCATCGACTGCCAGGTTACTACAGATCATCTGCTTGGGCTGGGAGCCAGAGAAGTCCCCAGAAAACAATTTCTGGCCGAATTGAGGCAGGCGTTGAAAGCACCGACACGAAAAGGCAATTGGGGGAGATTACATGACTGCCCTGATAATTTCATGACATTTTAACCCGATAAAAGGGGGATTTTTATATGGAATCCGATTGTATTTTCTGCAACATCGCCCACGAAAAAACATCCACAGAGCTGCTTTACACGAACAATAATCTTGTCGTCTTCAAGGATATCAAACCGCATGCACCGATTCATCTCCTGATAGTTCCCAAACAGCATATCCGCAGCATCAACGACCTGACGGAAGCTGACCTGCCGCTGGTATCGGATCTGATCCAGGCAGCCAAACACATGGCGATCGAGGTCGGCGTCAAGGAATCGGGGTACAAGCTGCTGTTCAATGTCGAGCGCGGTGGCGGACAGATGATATTTCATGTGCATCTGCATTTACTCGGCGGTTGGATTCGGTAGGGGTTTCGAATTCTGGAAAATAAATCTTGACCCAACTGTCAGAGCAGAAATCAGAAAGATCAGAATGGCATATAAAAGTGCTTCCAGACAGTTCAAACGGACTGACGAAAACATCCGCTGTTGACACATTACAGATTCGTGGCGTCGATAGACAGCGGTTCATCGAGAAAATTGGGAGTGTTTCCCCTGAAATCATGAGATTGATTGTGACTTCAATAGCAGCAGTAATCGAGTACTGAAACAGCGTAATACAGCCGAAAGCCAATCGCCTCGGTTGATTGGCTTGTCTCAGGCTGAATCGAAATGATTTAGATGTTTTTTTACAGTAAGGAAATCATCCATGCGTAAAGTTTTGATCATCGGAGCCGGCGGAGTCGGTGCGGTTGTCACCCACAAATGCGCCCAGCACCCGGAAGTGTTTTCGGAAATCGTTCTGGCCAGCCGAACGCTGTCCAAATGCGAGGCCATTCAAAAACAAATTGCCAGACCAATCGCCATCGACCGGGTGGATGCCGATCATGTACCGGAAGTATCGGCCCTGATTCGAAAAGTTGCGCCGGATCTGGTCATCAATGTCGCCTTGCCCTATCAGGATCTGTCCATCATGGATGCCTGCCTCGCGACCGGCGTCGATTATCTGGATACGGCCAATTACGAACGTCCGGATGAGGCCAAATTCTGCTACAAATGGCAGTGG
>CAYQKZ010000084.1:0-707 GCA_964418135.1 uncultured Desulfobacterales bacterium | reverse complement strand
GGACTATCAGGAGCGGTTTAAAAAACGCGGCATCATGGCCCTTCTCGGATGCGGTTTCGACCCCGGCGTTACGAACATTTTCTGCGCCCATGCCTTGAAACATCATTTCGACACCATCCACACCATCGATATCATGGACTGCAACGCCGGCGACCATGGCCATCCCTTTGCCACCAACTTCAACCCGGAAATCAACATCCGGGAAGTCACGGCCCGCGGTAAATATTACGAAAACGGTCAGTGGATCGAAACCGACCCTTTGTCCGTCCACAAACCTTTCGATTTTCCCCAGGTCGGTGTACGGGAAATGTATCTGATGTACCACGAAGAAATGGAATCCCTGGCCAAAAACATCCCCGGTGTTCAACGGATGCGTTTCTGGATGACGTTTTCCCAGGAATATCTCACCCATCTGCGGGTCCTGCAGAACGTCGGCATGACCCGCATCGATCCGGTAACGTATCAGGGCATCGAGATCATACCGCTTCAGTTTTTAAAGGCCCTGCTGCCCGAACCGTCTTCGCTGGCCCAGGGCTATACGGGCAAAACCTGCATCGGCTGCATGATCGAAGGCATTCAACACGGAAAGCCCAAAAAATATTTCATCTACAACGTCTGCGATCATGCCGCCTGCTTCCGGGAAATCTCGGCTCAGGCCATATCCTACACCACCGGTGTTCCGACCATGATCGGCGCCATGATGATGC
>CAYQKZ010000083.1:0-11273 GCA_964418135.1 uncultured Desulfobacterales bacterium | reverse complement strand
TCGATCCCAATGGCAGGTCGTTCATGACAAGCTCCAGGTTGCCGATCACGACATAAAGCTGATTGTTGAAATGATGGGCGATGGCGCCGGCCATGCGGTTCAGGCTTTCTGCTTTTTCAAGCTGCAGGCGTTGTCGTTCCCACCGGCTGCGTTCCGCATCATTTTTTTTCTGTTCGGTCAGATCGGTATTGATTCCAGAAACCCGAATGGCTTTACCATCGTTATCACGCAAAATGTATCCCCGTGACAGGATCGGCACATAATGTCCATCCTTATGCAACAGCCGGCTTTCTGCAACAAAAGAGGTTTCATTGGCTATGGCGTCCTCGATGACACGATTGACCCGCTCCAAATCTTCCGGGTGCATCAACTGACGCCACAGGTCAATATCGGGATTCATCTCGTTTTCCCGATAGCCAAGCATCCGCCACCATCTGGGTGAGTAGTAAAGCGTATTGCCTATCAAATCCACATCCCATATTGCATCCTGGGTTGCTTTCATCGCAAGCGTTAATCGCTCCTTACTTTGCCACACATCTTCCTGCATTCGCTTGATCTCGGTAATGTCACGACTGATCCCAAACAAGCCGACGACCTTTCCTTCATGATTCAATAGCGGCCACTTGTTGGTGCTGGCCCATCTTTTATTCCCCAATGTGTCAAAGTAAGTATCTACTTTGTTCAGAAGCGGTTTGCCATCGCGTAAGACGGGTAAGTCTTCTTCGTAGTAAATATGAGACATCTCTACAGGGAATGCTTCCAGGCTATGTTTGCCGATCATATCGCGCCAACTGGCATGTCCGGTAATGTCGGCAAGTGTCTGGCTGCAAAAGCGGTAACGGCAGTTTTCATCCTTGAAGTAGATAAAGTCACTGGTATTTTCTAAAAAAGAGATAAAATCACGGTTCAGCTCCTGTATTTCTTCTTCAGCCTGCTTGCGATCGGTAATGTCGTGGGCAAGAGCAAACATGACCTTTTGCCCTTTCCAGACATACGGTCCGCCGACAATTTCAACCGGAAATACCGTACCATCTATTTTTCTGTGGTACCGCAGAGGAATAAAGATTGTACCCTCATGGATGGCTTTCCTGGTCGCCGCTTCAGACACTTGATGCTCTGCCGAAATATCGTGAATGGTCATTCCGGAAAGGAGTTCTTCGCGGCTATAACCGTACACACGAGAGTAGGCGTCGTTTACGTCGAGCAGTTTGAGTGTTTCAAGATCAAAAATGCAGATTGCATAGATCTCGTTGTTAAAAATGATTCGGTATTTTTCCTCGCTTTCTCTAAGATCCACGGTCAACTGATCTGCCAACTGCTGCGCCTTGAATCGGGTGTTTAAAAGGGAGATGAGCAGCCCGAACAACAGCAGGCTGATGGTCGTTCCAGCAAAAAAAACGCCATAGACGCGACTGTACTCCAACTGTCCGTCTGTCTGGGTAAAGCGAAGGAACCAGTTATGGTCATTGAAATCTGTATGGGATTGCAGAGTCAATCGTGATGCATGTACCGTTTCTATCTCCCCCATCGGTTGACTGTCATAGAGCAATGAATCGGCAGACCCCTGCTCGTTATCGAAAATCTGCAAGCGAATCCGCTTTTCTGATTCCAGAATCCATCCGCTTAAAATACCCTGCATCATGTCTTTCATCCGATAAGGGCTGTACACCCATCCGTATAGTGCATCGCGGCGATGTTCTGTGGTGTCGGTCATCATTCCCTTCCGGTAAACGGGTACATACATCAAGGTTCCTGCCTGAATGTCCTGATCCGTTTCCTGCACCAGAATTACCTTTCCGGAGAGGACCGCCATATTCAAATCCCTCGATCGTTCCATTGCCATCCGGCGAACGGGTTCGGAGAACATGTCGTAGCCGAAGGCCCGAAGATTTCTGCCTGAAAAAGGTTCCAGATAGATGATGGAGGTGTATATCTGGCGATCGCCTTCGGGCTTTACATTGTAATCCGGGAACCCCTGACTGCGAATTTCCTGTATATGCTGTTGAAGCTCTTCGCGGGGGATCACCAATGAGAAGCCAACGCCCTGTATGCCGGGAAGGTGCTGCGCGACATTTTGTCGCCAGGTGTATGCATGCCACTTTTCCCGCGTAACCTCATCGGAAGCATCAAAGAGTGCTGCGGCACTTATCAATATCTGTTCATGCGCATTGATCCGTGCATCGATCCGGAGCTGGATCTGGCTGCATGCAAAGTTAAACTCTCTTTTTGCATCGGCATCAACGTCCATTTTCACATAAATTGTGGCGAGGGTCGTGGCAATCAGCCCAACAGACAGCAGAACCCACGCCAACCAGATACTTCTGCGTACTGTGTTTTGGTTCGATAACATTGTTCGATCCCTAGAAAGTAAAGGAACGTAAGGATTATGCCCTTTCGCAGTATATCCCCTTGAGTGAATTCAAATTTTCTGATGATTATTGATCAGATATCTTCATGCTATAGGGTGACCAGGAAGATAAATTTTACTGCTGTTTTTCGAAGCCTTCACAGAAACCATGTTGCCTCCGACATATTTTTTATAGCTGTTTACATTCCCTCTGATAAGAGACGCCAGTTCAAAGACAAACTCTTTCATCTGCTCGGCCTGGGCATTCATTTCTTCGGATGCAGAAGCCGACTCTTCAGCAGTGGCGGCATTTTGTTGGATCACTTTATCCATTTCAGATACAGCCTTGTTGATCTGATCGATTCCGATGGCTTGCTCACCGGATGCGGCTGTGATCTCCCCAACCAGCTCGCCGGCTTTTTTTGCCCCTTCAGCTACCTTTTCAAAAGCTTGACTGGCCTTTGAGACAATTTCCGCTCCGCTCCGTACTTTTTTTACGGTTCCGTCTATCAAATCAGCCGTATTTTTGGCCGATTCAGCCGAACGCAGGGCAAGATTTCTCACTTCATCGGCAACCACTGCAAACCCGGCGCCTGCTTCACCTGCCCTGGCCGCCTCAACTGCTGCGTTCAGAGCCAGCAGATTCGTCTGGAAGGCGATTTCATCGATGGTTTTGATGATCTTCTGAGTTTCTTCACTCGCCCGCGAAATCTCCTGCATGGAAACAGTAAGCTCGCTCATCGAAACCTGTGCTTCCTTTACGACATGGGATGTCTCTTTCATGGTGGTATTTGCGCGGTTGGCGTTCTGGGAATTTTGCCGGGTCATGGAGGACATTTCCTCAAGGGATGCAGATGTCTCTTCGATGGAAGATGCCTGTTGCGATGCCCCTCCTGCCAGACTCTGGCTAGCGGATGAAACTTGTCCTGAAGCAGCGGCCACCTGTTCGGCGCCCTCTGTAAGGCCTTCAATAATAGCGTTGATGGGACGGGTTATGGAGATGCTTAAAATAATACCAAGCGATAATGCCGCCAGACAGCCGATACCCATTCCAATGATGGTAATAACCTTGGCACGGCCAACGACTACTTCTGCATTTTTCTTCACTTCTTCAACTTCTTTTTCATTTTGGTCGATAAGCTTCTGGAGTACCGGCAGGGTTTCGATCTGTTTTGCATAGGCTTTGACCATTGCCTGTTCGTGCATCTGCTCATAAATGATCTGGGCTTTTGCGGCCTCTTCTTTTAATATATTAAAACGAGTCATGACTTGCTCTGATTGTGCAATCAATTCGTTGATATAAATACCTACCGCTGCTTCAGACTCTCCTTTTTTTACCAGATCCTTTATACTTTTCACCTTATGGTGAAACGCATCATGGAAGGGAATTGTTGCCTGCAGGGTATCACGAAACTTCGGATTTTCGATCTTGCAGGCAGCCAGCCATTTTCCAAAGCCGCACTGTGTCGGATCTTCTCCCCCATCAAAACCGGTCCTGGCAAGAACTGCCCTTGAAACGTTTGTAACCAGCCTGTAGTGATCTCCCCGGAACTGTTCCATAAACTTCGTCAATTCTTCAGGATCTGTAATGCCGGTTTTTTCCAGATCTTTGGCAAGTTCGAAGAATCTGGTATTCTCCGCTCGGAATGCGTCCCATAAGGGCACAAAATGTTTCCAGAGGGTGGATTCCTCTGAAGAGAGTGAAAGCTGCTCAAACGCCTGCCTGGCTTTCATGTACTGATCGCGGGCTTTTTCGACATTTTCATGCTGACGTTGACGATCTCTGGGATCAAGCCCAGAATTCAGGAGGGTGCGCATGGCCACGCGAACCGCAGTTGCACCTCTCTCGAAGTCAAGTAAATGCTGCACGCTCGGCAGGCTTTGATCGGTCACTTTATGAAGCTGGGCTGTGATATCGCTTGTACTCTTCCACCCCGTCAGTCCGACGGCCAAGGTGATAAGCGCCACAAAGCAAAATCCGCCTATCAGTTTTGTACGCAATTTCACATTATTCATCATTGATCTCCTTTGGTGTATTCCATATATTCTGGATGAAGTTGACGCAGGATATTCTTGAGCCGTTCGGCTTGTTTGTCCATGTCGGCTCTGGCAGGTATATAGGCAATCTTACGATATTTCAATTGGATGTACTTGGCACAACCGGACACCGACAATGGCAGCACGCCTCACCGATCCTATTTGGTATCTGGAGGAGTAGCTCTGTTACCCGGTTCCGGCTGGTCAGCCAATTTCAGGCACCACCCACTATTGATGTTAATTTCTTTTCTCTGTATGGGATAAGGTATACCCTGTCAAGAATTATGATGGCCAGACATCGCCACCCCAATCCCCGCCGCAATCGACATCCCCGCCAGCAGGAAAACAGTCCGGCTCAACCCGAGCAGCGGAATTAGCGATATCCCGCAGGCCAGGGCGCCGATGCCGCCACCCGCCACATCAGCCGCATACAGCGATCGCGGATGACCGGATTCATGGGCGTAGCGGGTAAAAATGGCCGACACCCCGAATCCGGCGGCAGCCAGCAGCATAGCCATCGGCGCCAGACCCGGCGCGTCACTAAGGAAAGTCATCCCCGCCCATCCCAGACACACCGCCGCCGGCAGAATAAATAGCAACGCGTCCACAAACCGGGAAACGGACCGATCTTTGAATCGTTCGATCAGGTTCAGTATTGCCACAGCCCCTACGCTCATACCGAGCATGAAAGCCATGATGAGTATTCCCATATTCTGATAGAGGGCGCCGCTCTGCGTCTGATAATGGAGCAGCATGACGCTCTCCAGCACCATGGCGCCGAAACCGGCAAAACCTGCGGCAGCATATGCCAGAGACCTGCCCCCAGCGGCCAGCCGGTTTATGCCGATGCCGGCTGCAAGGACAATGACACCCATGACGATCCATCCATGCCGGTATGCCGCCTGAAACCCGTCCGAAACATTTTGATGCGCCAGATCCGGGAACAATCGGGACAGCCATATCCAGGTTGTCAGGGAATAACAGACCGGACGGTCATCCGTATTCGGCAAAGCGGACTGCGCGGCAAGGATATGGCCGATCGCCTCCCGCCGATCATCGGACAGAACATATGCGATGTAAGGCGGCGTTATCAGGCGAGTCTTGATATCCCGGTTCTGGTATCGCGCAATCAGGGTCTGCGGATCGGTGACGAGTTCGGACAGGGAGGCCAGTACCACATTGACACTTCCGGGCAGAACCAATACATGCGGAAAAACAGAACTCAACGCGGCGATCACCGAGGCATTCCGGTATGCCAGGGCCGGAGACCAGAAGTTTTCCGATGAAATCAGCCGAAATCCCAGAATCCCACCGGGGTTCAGTCGCTCCCGACACCTTTCGAAAAACAAACGGGTGAAAAACCGGTTGGACAGCGCGGTCGAGGGCTCGGCACACCCGGAAATGATTACATCATAAGCCTGATCCGATCGCAGATACTGACGCGGATCCGCAATGTGGGTGCGAATATCTCGCTGCGGGTCGGATTCCGGAATATCCGCCGCCAGGTATTTCCGTACCAACCGGATCAAGGCGGGATCGATTTCAACCACATCGGTGCGATCCGGCAGGTGCCGGGCCGCCTCCACGGCCAGCCCTTCGGCATATCCTTCCAGAATCAGAATCTGTCGGGGATCCGCATGCTGAAGGCAGGCCAGATGAACCAGCTCCTCGGCATGGACGGACTGGCTGTCGGCAATCAGAACATCGTTCTGATACAGCACCGTCTGCCCCTGGCTGCGGGTTACCGAAAGCCTGCCGTATTCGGAATCCAGACTTTCGATCAGGTCAGGATGATTCCAGCGGGTCAGGGCTTGGTCCAGCCGATCCGCAGCCGTCATCAGAACAATGAGGGATATGCCGGCTGGAATCCATTTCAAAGACCATCCCAGCGAAAATCGGTTTTTTCCAGACCGCTTTTCGACGGCCAAAGCTGCGGCCGTCATGGCCATAACCGTGCAGATCACAGCCTGAGCCAGATTCTGAATGCCAAAATATAGCAACACTGCGGACAACAACCCGCCAAAAACACTGCCGGCACATTCAACGGCATATGCACGGGCCAGCGTGCGACCATGTTGTAACCCCCGATCTGCTGCCCGCTGAAATGCAGCACCCAGAAACAGACAAATCGGCAGAAGCACGATAAAGACGGATGGAATGAAGACGTTCAGCGGCAGATAAGTTCCGGGAGGCATCCCGGTCAGTTTACGCAGCGATCGGATAAACACCACATCGGCCACAAAACCGACTCCGGCCAGAAAAAGGGATGCAGACAGATGCGGACCGCGTTCGGATGCCGCCATGAATACACCGGCGGCATTCAGCAGCATCCAGGCACCCAGGGCCAGCACACAGATAAGTTCGGCCCCGTAACCGGCCACCATCAATTCCCGGAAAAGAACCACCTGGCCCAGCACCGATACCGCCCCGATGCCAAACAGGACCGGGTCCAGCATCGATATTTCGGAGGCCCGACGGATCACGGCTCGCTGAAGATGATCGCCTGGAATGTATGAAACTCCGCGCCCTGATGCCAGCAATCCGAAGACAGACCGGCTTTGCGGCACAGATTATCCAGCATGTCGTTGCGGGTCCACCCCTGCTCCGGCGCCACCTGGGGTAGAAACACCGCAGATCGGCCGGAACGCTTCAGAAGCACCCCATCCTGCCCAACCCGGATATGGTCTACGGAATCGACCCGCTGGTAAGGTGTCAACACCGAAATCTCGATCCGGACGTCCTTCAGCTCCGACAGGGAAAGCCGGGAAAATCGGGAATCGTGAAGCGCTGCAGACAGGGCCATCCGGCCAACGGTCTGGTACAGGGGGAGGTCTTCCGTCATCTGGCCGATGCACCCGCGCAGTTCGCCGTGTTTTTTCAGCGTGACAAAGGCGCCCTGTTTCTGCTGAAAAGCCGGATCATCCTGCCGGAACAACGGTGTTGTTTCGGTTTCGAGATACTGCCGGATGGTATTTCGGGCAAAAGCGAGGAGTATCTGCTTCTGCGCATCGGTCAGCGGTGATGCGGCAACCGGTGTTTTTGCCGGCAACGGTTCCGCGCAGGGCTTGGATGCCCGACAGAAGGACACCGCGGCGTAGCCGACCACCCGGGAGCGATCGCCGAGTGTCGTA
Source organism: uncultured Desulfobacterales bacterium (assembly GCA_964418135.1). Classification (GTDB taxonomy): domain Bacteria; phylum Desulfobacterota; class Desulfobacteria; order Desulfobacterales; family Desulfatirhabdiaceae; genus RAAP-1. Next base: position 3,758 of record CAYQKZ010000083.1, on the reverse strand, counting down.
TCGCCGGAATTGGCATGACTGATCACCCGTCCGCAGTCTGCTCCCAGGGATCGGGCTGCGGCCATTGCCGTCAGGATCGGCCCGAGTCCGCAGGCCGTGGTGGCCAGATTCGGAACATGACGGCCTTCCTGGCGGCGGACTTCAGCCGTAAGCGTTGCCGGATCGAGCTGAATCATGGCATTCAGGATACCCCGGTCCGCTTCGACACCATCGCTGTAATCGGGATAATGACACAGGTCCGAACTGGCGATGATCAGGGCGTTTTTCCCCCGGATGGCCTCTGCCAGTTCTTTTCCGAACTTCTGGCACATGTCGATATCCGACCCACCGACAATGATTGGAATAATTTCAGCTTTGGGGAACACCTTCTGGATGAACGGCAGGACAACCTCTGTCGAATGCTCCCGGCGATGCACCCGTCGATTGGCCGTTACGGGCTTGCCGGTTGAAAGCAGTTTTCCGGCCATGTCTTCATCCACCGGAATGCGGCCCAGCGGGGTTTCGAATTCACCGGCTTCGAAAATGGAAACGCCCTGGAAATCGGAGTCTGTGTGATTGGTACCCAGAAGAACGATGCGATCGAACGAAAAACGGGAAGCCAGTTTGAACGCATCCGCACAGATCTGGCCCGAATAAACATAGCCGGCATGGGGAACCACCAGCGCCACCGGCGGCTCCAGCTCGGACGCCACTGCCTGCTGCATCAAGTCATCGATCACGGCCGAAAGCCGGCCGGGGTCATCCGGATAGAATTTCCCCGCCACAACGGCCGAACGGATATCGGAGCCGCTGGCGGCCTGGACCCCCAGAATCACCATTGGAATCACGAGCCATCGAAGCCATTTCATGGTGTACCTCCTCCTGTTTTCAGGTCCACACGCCGGCAATGATCCGCCCGCAGAACGGGCACTTGCCGTTGGTGATCCGGTTGGCGAGAACAAAAAATCCGGTCCGCTCCACAACTGCCTTCCCGCAGGTCGGACAATAGGTGTGGTTGCCTGGGTGTGATGGGATATTGCCCACATACGGATAGTGGATACCTTTGGACTTTGCGGTTTCATAAGCCTTCTCCAGGGTCGAAATCGGCGTCGGCGGCAGTTGCAGCATCTGATATGCCGGATGAAACCGGGTAAAATGCACCGGCACATCCGGACCGAGTTCACCGGCCACCCATTCGATCAGGCGGGTCATCATGGCCGGGGAATCGTTCAGCGTCGGAACAACCAGATTGACGATTTCCAGATGCAGCCCTTTTTTGGCGATCTTTTTGATACTTCTAAGTACCGGATCGAGTTCCGCCCGGCAGACATCGCGATAAAACTCCGGACTGAAGCCTTTGAGATCGATCTTGATGGCATCCAGCACATCGCACAGTTCATCGAGGGGACGGGGATTCATGAACCCGCAACTGACCAACACACTTTTGATCCGCTGTCTGCGGCCCTGTCGGGCGATATCCGTAAGATATTCGATAAAAACCGTGGGTTCGTTGTAGGTAAACGCAATGACAGGGCTCTGTTTCCGGATGGCCGATGCCACAATTTCTTCGGGACCATACACCGATGTGCGGATATCTTCGGGTTTGGCCTGGGAGATTTCCCAGTTCTGGCAGAACTTACAGGTTAGCGGACATCCGGTGGTTCCCAGAGAAAATGCACTGGCGCCGGGTAGAAAATGATAAAATGGTTTTTTTTCGATGGGATCGATATGAATGGCAGCCGGACGGCCATAGACCAGGCTTTTTAAAACACCGTCCTGGTTGATTCGGGCTCGGCACCGGCCCCGCTCTCCGCTTTTTATCACACATTCCTGGGCACACAGCAGGCATTTGACGATCGGCTGTTTGCGATGATACTGTCTGTCGGACAACGGCTGATCGGCGGTATGACAGGCCAGGCAGTCGACTCCATCGCCGATCGAACCGGCCCAGTACCGGGCATCCGGCGGATCACCCGATGCCGCGGATGCCGGCCATACACCGGGATACAAGTACCCGCCGCCGGCCATCAGAGCGAACTTAGCCCCCAACGACAGAAACCGACGCCGGGACAAACGGAGACCATCCCCAGCGGAAAAAAGAGTGGTACGCCGGGATGTCATCCGTCGCCTCCCTTATTTTTTGGGGATGATTTCGATCCAGTAATCATCCGGATCATTGATGAAATAGATACCCATCGCCTTGTTTTCATAACAGATACATCCCATTTTTTCATGCAGTGCATGCGCGGCTGCAAAATCATCGACCATCAATGCCAGATGAAATTCATTGTCCCCCAGATGGTAGGGTTCCTGCCGGTCTCTCAGCCAGGTCAATTCCAGTTGATGCGGCCCCTGCCCATCGCCGAGATAAACCAAAACAAAACTGCCGTCCGCAGGTTCATATCTTCTGGCCTCCGTCAGATACAATGCGTTTTTGTAGAAATCGAGACTTTTTTCCAGATTCAACACATTAAAATTATTGTGTGCAAAACAAAATTTCATCGATGGGTTTCCTTCCTTTTCTTTGCATACTTGGCGTCTTTGCGGTTAATTATTTTTAGCGCCCCTTTGAGACAATGATCGAACTCCGATCTTCTACATTGATATTCTTCATGTTCCCTGTTAATTAGATAACAACTTGTTATCATAATTTGATTCAACGTATTCCTATCTATATCACAAGAATCGTAAATTTGACACTTTCCGTTTGACCAAGGAACAGAACTGTCATGTCACCCATAAAGTAAACCGCTGTCGTTCTCAGCGGCACAGGCAAAGGAAAAAGACTTGCTCATACCGAATCCTGAATATATTCATGAATTGATCGAAATTGTCAACACCAGCCCCTTTCCGGAACACATGTCGATGCGGCTGATGGAAATCTCTCTCGACAAGTCCGTTATCGAACTGGTTACGGGCCGGTGCCATCTTCAACCCTTCGGCATCGTTCATGGCGGCGTACTTTCCACCCTGATCGATACGGCAACCTTCTGGGCGGCTTACATGAGAATTCCGGAAGGCGCCGGCCTGGTCAACATCGATTTGAAACTGAACTACCTCAGACCCGTTGCAAACGGCCTACTGATTGCGGAAGGCCGGGCCATCCGGTCGGGAAATTCAATCAGCTATGCCGAAACCCATGTGATGGACGACAAACGGGAACTTGTTGCGCACGGCACCTCGACCCTCATGACACTGCCCCGGAAGGGGCTCAGATTGAATGCACGCAAATTTCTGGATGAATAATTCCATTTTGTCCTGGTCGATGACCGTGATGGGGCAATGAATATTCACCGCAAAGACGCAAATTTCGCAAAGAGAATCATTCCAAACTCAGTTTTTTCTTTGCGTTCTTTGCGCTTTTGCGGTGTAATAATTACAAACGGAGGGGTTCTTTCAACATTATTTCCCCCAAATTCCCGTCGGCCCATACCGATTCATCGACTCGGATACATTCTGATTTGGATTCAGCAGCCGGATTCCCAAACAGGTCTGCCATATCGACATCATCAAGGTCAAATCGGAAAAGAGTGCGGATCTCGCCCAGAAACACTCGCTGATGTGCAAATTACTGGCGCTGAAAGCCGATGACCGGGAAACCGACCGCGGGATGCTGGTCGCCGGTATCTACCACACGGCCGAGCAGATGGGCGATGCGTTGGACAACGACAAGAAATTGTTGATCGAGCAATGGGTCAATGCCTACAACAATCTGCCGCCCAACTCACTGGAAAAGATCAAAAAGGAGGTCAAGATGAGTTTTGTCGCCACCACCATAT
>CAYQKZ010000082.1:0-11335 GCA_964418135.1 uncultured Desulfobacterales bacterium | reverse complement strand
AAAAGGCCTATTCCCTCCCTGCTGCCTTGCGAAATGAATTTTCTGAAAGTCTATGTTTTTATTAATTCAGTCTGTCCTCAAGGGGGTGAACCGATGAGCCAGCCAACCATTCCTGTTGATCTGATTCTGTCGAAACTGGCCGAAGATGCGGAACGGGTCCAAAGCCGTGCGCAAAAGGCATCTGAAGTTCTGCTGGAAAAACTGGTTACCGATGTCGCCACGACACCCAGTGAAGTGGTTTATCAGGAAGATCGCGTTAAACTGAAGCATTACAAGCCGCGAACCAAAAGCCGGTACGCCACGCCCCTTCTGGTCGTGTATGCACTGATCAACCGGGAAACCATGCTGGATCTTCAGCCCGGCCGCAGTGTGGTGGAAACCTTTCTGGATAACGGTATCGATCTGTACATGATCGAGTGGGGATACCCCACCCGCAAAGATCGCTTTCTCGGGTTCGATGACCACATCAACGTCTATATGGACAATATCATCAACTTTATCCGGCAGCGAAACGGTGTGGACAAGATCAACCTCATGGGCATCTGTATGGGAGGTACCTTCAGCCTCATCTATTCCGCGCTCTATCCGGATAAGATCAAGAACCTCATCACCACCGTCACCCCGTCCTGTTTCGATACGGACAAAGGATTGCTGCATGTCTGGATGAAGCAGGTCGATGCGGACAAGATGGTGGATATGTACGGAAACATCCCTGCGGATGTGATGAATTTCGGGTTCCTGCTGCTGAATCCGGCCCGGTTGATGATCGATAAATATGTGGGTTTCATGGAAAATATGGACAACAAGAATTTCGTCGAAAATTTCGTTCGTATGGAAAAATGGATATTCGACAGCCCGGATTTGCCCGGAGAAGTATTCCGACAGTTTATCAAGGATTGTTACCAGAAGAATCTTCTCGTACAAAATCTCCTGGAAGTCGGCGGCAGACGCATCGATCTACGGAAAGTCACCATGCCGCTGTTGAATATTTATGGAAAATTCGATCATCTGGTACCGCCCGAGGCCTGTGAGCCCTTGCTTGGTTATGTTGGCGGTACCGATACCGAAAATCTCTGTCTGGAAACAGGCCATATCGGCATTTATGTCAGCAGCAAATGCCAGAAAGAGTTTGCGCCGAAAATTGCGGCATGGCTCAAAGACAGAGATGCGATAACGCAACCGCTAAAAACCCGTAAACCGCCCGCGAGACCCAGAACCCAGTCCACGAAATCCGCTGTGACGGAAACGGCTTCAAAATCCATTGCAAATGACATTAATTTAAATTAGGGAGATGCCTCATGGCTGAAGTCAAAGACTATTTTAAAACATTTTGCAAGCTCAGTCGCGCATTCGGGACGGCTGCAAACCAGGACGATCTGCTGGGCATGATTGTCCAATATGCGATCGATACGATGGAAGGCAAGGCAGCCTGCCTGTTTCTGGCAGACGAGAAGCAGGATTACTTCGTTCCGGTGGTTCAAAGAGGTCTATCTGCCAATTATCTGCATGCCAATCCCATGAAAGTGCAGAACATCGTTCAATCCTTGTTGAAAAAAGGATATCTCAGTTTTCTGGATGCCACCACCGATTCGCGCCTGGAAAATCATGATGCGAAAAAAGCGGAAGGAATTGCTTCCATTTTGACGGTCGCCGTCATGGTGGAAGGTCGAGCCACCGGTGTACTTTCGTTGTATACGGCAACCCAGCGCGATTTTGCCACCGATGAAATCGATTTTCTCAGTGCACTAGCCGAACAGGGTGGCATGGCTATCGAAAAAGCCAGACTACTGGACCGGATTCAGAAAAATGCCGCGCTGCTTCTGGAATTGACGTCCAGTTTGAATTCGAGCCTGGATATCAAACATATTCTGAACAACATGACCGCCGAAGTATCCGATGCGCTCGGAATGAAGGGAGCCGATATCCGCCTGCTGGATCAACGGAAAAACGAAATTGCTCTGGTTTCCAGCTATGGCCTCAGCGAGTCATTTTTCAATGATTCCCGGATAAACCGGTCGGAGATGGTTCGCTTTGTGCTGAAAGGAGAAACGGTTGTCATCGAAAACGTCGCCACCGCCGACTCCTGTCAATTCAAGGATCTGTTGAAACAGGAAAACATCGGAGCCATGATCATGGCTCCGGTTCGGGCCCGCAGTGATATAATTGGGACAATGTGTCTTTACAGCGATACCCCTCGCCAATTTTTGACGGATGAGAAGGCGATGATCCAGGCACTGGCCCAGCAGGGGGGGCTGGCGATTCAGAATGCCAGCCTGTATCTGAAAGTCCAGGAAGACAAGAAAAGTCTGGAGTCGGATATCTGGAGTCACCGCTCGTGGTTCTAATTTAAGGAGATATAAAGATGAAGGGCAAAACAATCGATGAGCTGAGTGTCGGGCAAACAGCGTCATTCACCAAAACCATATCCGAAAGCGATGTTTACTTGTTTGCAGGGATTACCGGCGATTTCAACCCTGCCCATGTCAATGAAACCTATGCCCAAAATACCACATTCAAAACGCGAATTGCACACGGCATGCTGTCGGCCGGTCTGATTTCGAACGTGTTGGGCAATCAGCTTCCCGGACCGGGTACGATTTATATGCAGCAACAGTTGAATTTTCGGGCCCCGGTAGCCATCGGGGATACCATCACGGCAACTGTAGAAGTTATTGACATCATTCATGAAAAAAAGCGTGTTCGCCTGAAGACCGTTTGTACGAACCAGAATCAGGTCGTGGTTCTGGATGGCGAGGCATTGATCAGCCCCCCACGCAAATAGATACATTTCCACCAACAGTCATAATCATTACTTTTGAACCTCCCTACCCTCTATTGGGGAGGGAGGCATAAGGAAAGTGAAGATTATGCCCGTTCGCACCATACACCTGAACAACAGCTCCGCTTTTCAAGCATAGATCACTATTACCCTGGCTGTTTGCTCTTTTATGGATTCACAGAACCTGGTTTGTGTGTTATGATGAAGTGCATTTGTTGGGACTGTTCAGCTTCTATTTTCAACAGCTATTCCTGGAAGGCTGTGCCTTTCAGTTATCTTTACGGTCAAAGATTAGGATTACACCATGACAGCTATGTTGATTCGATATCTCTTCTTTTTCATGTTGACTGCATCCAGCCCCCTTGCATTCGCAACGGACATATCTGAAAACGGCACCCCGATTCCTGAATCCGTCTATCCCGGTTTGAATTATCTCCTGACTCTGGTTGAGTCCAGCCATGCCAAACAGTTCGATTCCGGGGCTATCGATGAAGTCATGAGCTTCATTCTATCGTCAAAAAACAATAACTCATTATATTTCCCAGGTAATCGAACAAACATCGCCTCCGCCTATCATGAATTCAATATTCAAAAAAGTCTTAAACATATTTTAGAGATAGGTTTCAGCCCCAATATCCCGCCGTTCATCCTCTCTCCTTCTTCGATCCGCCTGGCCTACTGGACGGAAATCAATGGTAAAAAACAAGCGCCCCCGGATTTTTCGGCATTACTGACCCGGCTGGATCAACCCGTCATAGTTTCTGGTGTCGAACACGAAGAAATCACCCCCGATCTGAATACCGGTGCCTATTATGGATATGATCTCAACCGAACGCTGATCCTGATAAAATACCGGGGGAGGCCGGCGCTGATTTCCATATCCAAACAAAAAGATGTTTCGGATGTCGGCAAAAGAGGTGTGGTGCTGGGAAAAGACTCGAACTGGGATTATTTTTATTCGGGTCAGAACGGACTGAACAAGCCGGGTCTGGGGTGGGTCAGCTCTTACATGTATGATTCCTATACCATCTCCATTTTTATCGAACAGGAGGGGGCATCGCCTCAGGTACACTGCGGAATTTTCAAATGGCTGCGCGCCGGGTGGGCCGATATCAACATGGTTCAGAACCAGCATATCTATCGCGGACTTCAGCGGTATACCAACACCGTCAAAGAGGTGCTGGAATATCCCAATCTGCCGGAACCGCAAAAAATGGCGGAGATTTTTTCGAAGATTCAAACTTTCTCCACAGACGATCTCCGGGAGAAAGTGAAGAACTACATGATCCACTTAACCAATAAATATGGAATCGATTCTGATTCTGGCGGGAAACTGATTGCCGAAACCATCAAAGACGATTCATACCTCAGCCGGCTCAGCCCGTATCAGATGCGGTCGGTTCTGGTTGTAGAATACATGAAATATCTGTTGGGGAAAATCCCCATACAGGATATCGCTTATTTTATCAGTCCTACCGACATCGATCGTCAGCGAAAAGGCTTATTCGCATTTTTCGATATCAGGCCGGATAAGGTCTTTTGGCAGACAGTATGGGCGTATTGACAATCAGGGCGGATTTACCATCGGACTTCCGGATATCGAGTTTGAGGGTTTCCTTGTCGATTTCAAAATATCGGGAAACAACATCCACAATATCCTGGTGTAATTTGATCAGAATTTCGTCCGATACTTCCAACTTGTCATAAATCAGTGCAAATTGAAGCCGTTTTTTGGCGACATTTTTACTGTCACCTTTGCCCATCAGTTTTTTCAACCATCCATTGAGCATAGGATCACCTTATTTACCGATGCCGATTTTCTGTCCGACACGCTGCCAGAAAGATTTGGGAGATTGTGGAATTTCGATAGGTAGATCTTTCTGACCGTTCAACCGCAAGGCAATACGTCGAAATGCCTGCCCCGCATTGGAATCTTTCTGCAGAACCAGAGGGGCTCCCGTATTGGTCGATATGACGACCTGACTGTCCATCTCGACCAAACCCAGGAGTTCAATCGACAATACGTCCACCACATCTTCGTGACTGAGCATATCCCCTTTATCAACCATTTCCGGGATGATGCGGTTGACGATCAGTTTCGGCGTAATGGATCGTGCATACAACAGTCCGATCACCCGGTCGGCATCTCGGACCGAGGAAATTTCCGGGGTGCAGATCACCACGGCTTCATCGGCAGGCGCCACGGAATTTTCGAATCCGCGTTCGATTCCGGCAGGGCAGTCCAGCAGCACATAATCGAATTCTTTACGCAGTTCTTTGCAGAACCGAACCATGGCATCCGGCGTTAAGATATCTTTGTTGTCGCTTTGCGATGCCGGAATCAGATACAGATTTTCAATCCGACGATCTTTGATGGCAGCCTGTTTGATCTTACATTTACCCTTGACCGCATCCACCACATTGAAAACAATACGATTTTCAAGACCCATCACCACATCCAGATTCCGCAGTCCGATATCCATATCCACCACGGCAACCTGCTTGCCTTCCAGGGCCAGCGCCGCACCGATGGAAGCTGTAGCGGTCGTTTTGCCGACACCACCTTTGCCAGATGTAATGACAATCACTTTACCTTGCAATGAACACCTCTTTAACGAACCATCGGCCAGGTCAGCCGTCCGAATGGATTTGTCTTGATATAGTCCTCAACGACGATCCCCCCATTTTCAACATGGGCAAACTCGAGGGCATGCGCGGATGAAGCCGGCAAACCCGCCGCAATGATCCCCCCGATCTGAATCTGAATGGGCTTGAATCCGACAGCCAGAATAATGGCGTTATCGTTATCCGGTTGACCCGCCAGGGCCGTGCCGCCGAGTTTTCCCATGATCAGGATATCCCCCCCGGCAATCAGTTCGCTGCCGGGGTTTACATCTCCTAAAATCACCAGATGTTTTCTGGCGGTAATCTGCTGTCCGGATCGGACCCTCCCAGCAATGACGAGCGTATCGGTGTGATGTTGATACCAGTTGCTGGTCAGGTCCAGCTTTCGAGGCTTATTCTCTTCCAGGTCTTGTTCTTGAGAGAGTGATGAGACGGATTTTACATGGAATTTATTTATTAAAAAAGCGGTCAGACTTTCGATGACAGCCTGATGATTCCGGGATTCTCCGATATCGAGAATGACGCGGGAATTGTGTGCCAGATGCTGCAGTTGATTGAAAAGACGGGTCAATTCCTCTTCAAGAAACGCTTTTGGCAGTGTCGGATCCAGGGTGACGCGAAAACCCTCTTTCACCCCTTTTAAACGCACTTGTGATTTGTCCTGGTTTAGAGTATCCACTCCGCTGCAATAATCCAACATATCTCATCGTGAACCGGATCGGTCGATATTTATCGTTGATCTTCCGTCCGGAAAAATTGATGCATCGAATGATTTCAATTCTTAACGTATAGTGATATAAGGCAGATGTGTCAAGAAAAAGAAGCGGCGGACAAGCCCGATCGTCCTGAACTTTACATGGTTAAAACAGTATTCTCATGAAAAATAAATCTTGTTTGCATGCAGGCTGGTTGGTGGATGGCACCGGTAGGCCCGTTCAGAAAGCTGTGACGATTCATCTCGATGGAAACATCATCCAGTCCATCGACCCTGTACAGAAAACAGCCCCAAGTCAGGCTTCGTTTCTGTTGGATCTTTCGGAGTATACCCTTCTGCCTCGGCTCGTGGACTGTCATGTTCATCTGTTCATGTCCGGCACAGGAGATATCGCCATTCGTAAACGACAGCTCGAAGCCGGATACGATGAACTGAAAACCGTCATTTCAGAGCATATCGCCGCACATATTTCCTGCGGCATCGGAGCGATCCGGGATGGCGGAGACAGTAAGGGACTCACACAACGATATCGACAGCAAGCCCCTCAGCACCAAGGCAGAAAAGAAATTCCGCATGACAGTGCGGAGAATACCAACGCCATGCGTATTCATTTACAGGTTGCTGGAATCGCATGGCATCAAAGCGGACGATACGGTAAACTGATAGGCAGAGCCCCGGCTCCCGGCCAATCTCTGGCATCGGCCATTTGCCATGAAGCCGATCTGCCGGAATATCTTTGGCCCGATCACATCAAAGTGGTCAATTCGGGAATCAACAGCCTGCTTAGCTTCGGCAAGGAAACCTTACCCCAGTTTTCTCTTGAAGAACTCTCGCAGGCTGTTTATGATGCCGAACGCCGAAAGCTGAAAGTCATGGTTCATGCCAATGGCAGGATACCGGTTCAGATCGCTATCGAAGCCGGGTGCCATTCCATCGAACACGGTTTTTTCATGGGAAGCGAAAATCTGGCCCGGATGCGGGACAGACAGACCATCTGGGTACCGACAGCCTATACGATGCGGGCGTATGCCGCACATCTGCCACCTTCCAGTCGGGAAGTCCACACGGCCCAGCGGAATCTGGATCATCAGATGGATCAACTCCGAATTGCCAAAGAGTTAGGCGTTCCGGTTGCACTGGGTACGGATGCCGGCAGCCTGGGGGTTCATCACGGCATCAGCGTCCAGGAAGAAATCCGCATCCTTCTGGAAGCCGGTTTTACAATCCCCGAAGCAGTGAAATGTGGTGCCCAAACCGGAGCCGGACTATTGGGGTTGAAGGATATGGGCGTGCTGATTCCGGGAATGCCCGCAGCATGGATTGCCGTCAAAGGCAGCCCATCAGCGCTTCCGAACAGCCTCGGCCAAATTATCATTCCGAGCATACCGACCACTCGATGCCCATGTGATCATGCTGAGTATCGGGGTTCAGACCATATCCTGCATCTGGAGACATTTATCAAATCCACAACGATATCGAGAAGAGAGCCACCTCCCTCATTCTGACTTTCGCCCCCTGAAGGGCCGCTTGTCTATCCATTTTTTCCGATTGCTCAGAAAATTCAGAATCGATGGGATACCGATAAGCCTGGACTTTCCCTGTTCCAGAAAAATTTCTTCCAGCGACTGATGGGGGTCTCGAACCGGATTCCTGAGATATTTTCGAATGGCTTCCAAGCGACTGACAATTTGATTTTCAAGCTGATCTTTCAGGATTTTCCTGTTTTTCTGAATCGTTTCCTGGTAGTTATCATTGGCGATGTGACCTCTGGATTTTTTCAGTTTATCGTCAATCCGCACGGCAATCAACTCCTTCAGAGTCGCCTCATAACCAGCCCCGAGACAGACGACTTCAGGAACCAGTTCGCCAAAATTGGAAATCCCGAGTACATCTTTTCCCTGTTCCCAGTAATTCACCAAAAACTCGTTTTCCAGATCTTTGTAATTTTGCAGCGGCATATACATTCTGCGCAGGTACTGAAGTACTTTTTCCGTTTTTTTCTTATGCCCACCAATGATAACGGAGCCCCCCACCTCTCCTTTTTTAACCCCTTTGGTCCAGGGCGCACCGGTGATTCCGAAATCGTGATAAATGGGAATCTGAAGCAGGGCAGACAGAGTGTTCAGCGCCAGTGCATACCCGGCGGAAGGCCCGCCGACATTGTAAGATGCGGACAGCAGTTGGTGGTGGATGGTATACCGGTCCAGAAACTCCCCCAACAATTTGGGGATGCTGACCTTGGGGTCCAGTTCCTGAAGATAGTTTTTCACCAGGGTCAGGGCTTCCTGCGCCGACTGCTGGGTCATCTGTACCGCCATGTCCAGCTCCGCCGTGGCAGACGATCCGGATGACACAGCGCCGGTCACGAGGACTTTTTCAGCAGACAGGCTGTAGGTCAGGCTGGTGGCGATGGGCAGCAGCACGCCGGACACATCGTTGGCCCCAACCCCGATGATAAAGCCTACCTGGGGTTCCTGGCTGAGTTCAGCCTCCAGAAATTCATCGAGCTGCATCTTGCCGATTTTTACCGGACTGTGAGAGATTTCCTGCCTGGCGGAATTCAAATGAGATACCATCAGCGGATAGCCGGCAAAACTGCCCACCGGTTCAAGCAACGCAACGATATCCCCGTAGCGGGACAAAAATGCAGCCGGATCACCATAGACGGTAGACCGAAGCGACTGAGGCGCATCCAGGGCTTCCAGAATCCCCATCAGGGTTTTGAAATTGAATTTGACGAATTTATCGCGGATGGCCGGCGATGCATGGGCCAGATCGCGAATCCGCTGCAGGACTTCATATTCCGTGCTGCGAAGCGAACGCGCCTTTTCTACGAAAGCCGAATAATCCGCCGGTGTATTGCACAGCCCCTTGGCCAGTTCCACGATAGCTTCCACCGACAGATTCCGAGCCAATGGAATATCCTTCAATGTCTGCCGCACAATATCGGTAATATCTTTCCGTCGCAGATGACCGGATATTTCCATCACTTTCAATCGCTTGGAACGGATCAGGGCCGGGTCCAGAATATCGAGCCGGTTGGTGGTCAGCACCGTAAACACCTGATTGAGCGGAATTTCTCCGTCGATCAAGTTCAGAAATTTATTGGTCAGTTTATCGGAAGGAGACCCTCCGGAAGCGCTTCGCTTGGGTGCCAGCGAGTCTCCTTCATCGAAAAACACCAGAGATGGAGCAATCATCTTAGCGATATCATACACTTTTTCCAGATTCTCCACAGCCCCTTCCCAGGGGTTGATCGGGTCCTGAAGCGCGGATGGGCTGGTGGCGATATCGTGAATGTCACTGTTTTCACTGAGCCATGCCCGGATGAGAAAAGTTTTGCCGCTTCCGGGCGGGCCGTTCAACACCACCCCTTTCTCCTCACTGACATTGTAATAGAGGCAGTTGTTGGCCATTTCGGAAAACACATCCTTGATTTTTCCGACATAATCATCCCAGTGAACATTGCGATCCATCCGATCCACGACTTTTTCGAACAGATCACCAAAAGCGTTTCTGGCAACCAGCTTGAAGGCTTTTCGCACCAGAACCGAATCCTTCAGATAATCTGACGAAAAACCGCCCTGAATCTCGATGATGGAATGCACCAATTTTCGCACGTAGGCCGGGGTGATTTTCAGCGATCTTTCCTGAAAAATGGCATAGATGCCGTCCACGGCCATTTGAACCTGAGAAGGAGAAATACACCGGGCATGATGCAGACAAACGTCGTCGGGCATGTCGGTAACCACAATATCGTTTCGAAGCAGTTCAAGGCAGACGACTTCTTTCAGATTTTCCGGGTTTTTCCAGAAATCGGACAAATCCAGAATTTTTCCTTTTTCCACAAAACGCCGGTAAATCGTCTGATCGAAACGCTCGGGCTGATCCGTCGTAGCAATCAGCAGACAGTCTCTTTGGCCGTTGATGATTTCATCGATCACGATATTGGCGGTATCGATCAGGGTACGTTGCTGACGATCTGGCCCGCTGTCTTTGCCTTCGGTTTTTCCGAAAGCGCTGTGGGCCTCTTCGACATGGCGGATGGTGGTTTTTCGGGGATCCCCGAGCGCTTTCTTGAAATAATTGCCCGGCTCTCCGGCAAGGGCTGTCTGGTAATCGTTCGGTGTCACCATCGAATAATCGACCAGAATCCCCTGTTCTTCGAACTGGGAAAGATTCTTTCCGATCCGGTTTTTCAGAAGTCGGCTGATCCCCGGCATCCTGGCCAGGAATTGATAAAATGCCACTTTTTTCCTTGCGGCGATTTCAGCCGCCAGAGAGGGATCGACCTGGTCGATCGTCTTCCAGAAGGTTTCTCCAGCAAGGGCTTCTTCCTTTTTCTGCTTCAGATCCACCTCTGGCCGCACCTCGTTTACAAAAATAACCTGTTCGAGGGTTTGTCGGACGGTGGATGTCTTGCCGCTGCCGCTCGGACCGATAAAGAGAATCAACGGTGCTTTAGGGATGGACGGATCGGAAAGATACTCTTTTCGGATGTGGGCCCGGTAGATTTTTTCAAACAGGGACGTCAGCTCCACGGGAACATGAACATCACCGAGATCCTTGTCCAACAGCGACAGCAGATAGGTGTAATCCTTGGCCGATACTTCCTTTTCCAGAATCTTGTTCCAGGCCTGCTGGGGATTGGTTTTTCCGGAGATTTCAAAACGGCGCTGCCAGTCGGTCAGAATTTCCGGATCTTTTAAAATCTCAAAGCGCCTTTCCGGGGCAGTCAAAAAAAAAGACAGTACATTTTCCAGCAAGGTATTGAGCCAATCCGACGGTGGGCTGTACTGATTCAGGCGTGAGCGCATGAACGCTTTGGTTTCATACGGCCACGACGCCACAAGCCGCCTGATTTCCTCAATCCGCTTTTCAGGCAGGCTGATATATCGGATTTCTTTGGTAAGTCTCTTTGCCATTTACTGCGCTCCGGTGGGTTTCCGATGCGGCTGAGCCGCAGGAAGCGTAATTGCCGGTGTATCCTGGGTGTTCTGAATCACGATGGTTTGCTGGCCTTCCACATTTTTTTCATATGCCGTGGCCCATTTCTGCTGAGTGAGAAACTGCAGCAGCGCGGTGTCCGTGGAACCATCCGGCCTGCCGAGGGCCTGCTGGAGCGACTGAATGCTTTCCAGATAGGCGGCATAGAGTTTTCGTATCCGGCTGGCTTCCTGATCTAAAAGATAACTCAGCTGCCTGCATATTATTAA
>CAYQKZ010000081.1:6243-11410 GCA_964418135.1 uncultured Desulfobacterales bacterium | reverse complement strand
ATCCGATGGATCAGTCATATAGCCCATAGCCCGCCCGAAGGCGATGTAGATGGCATTGCCGCCTGTGGTGATTGCGTCAGATCCGCCGCCTTGAGACATGTGAGTGGTGCTGGTCCAGTAGAAGGGATAGTCCGCCTTGCCCGCTTCATTGGTGATGCCGGTGCAGGTGAAGAGCGGGCTTATCGCTGCGGATGAGGTTGTGTCCGGTGATCGGGAGTAATCAACAATGCCCTGAAGTTCTTTGGCATTCGGAAGCCGCCAGTCATTATGACCGAGATAATCCTGAGTGTTCTTTGTCTGAGCATAAGCCAAAGCTTCCTGCCAGTTCATGCCTGAACCGCTGTCATTCTTTGACCACATCAGCCCGGTTGCTTTGTCAGTAACTGTCTGATCACCGTTGTCCGTGAAATTGTTAACACCATAGACGGTGCCTCGCACAAGTCTTACGGGGAACTTGGAGTCTCCCGGTCCTTGCCATGACATGTCCAGTGAGTAGCCTTTGATCCGTCCATCAGCGAAGTTGACGCCAAACATTGTCGGGCTGTTCACCATGGTCTTGCTCACATACAGAGTGCTGGTAGCATATTGCATATCAATAATCCGATCGCCGCGTGCGGTGTCACCATAGCCGAAGTCGAAATATGTACGATCTATGAAGGGTGTCAATCCTGATGTGTCGTTGCCGGTAACGCCGCTCGGATCAGTGCCGTTGAAATTTATCAGCGAATACAGTTCGTTGATGGTCGGCAACCGCCAATCGCTGAAACCACCGTATTTTGCTGCATTCAGTACTGCTGGGCGTGCCTGTGCCTGTGTCAATGTCATCTTGTCCAGGGAATCTATGACGCCGTCGCTATTGGTGTCCGGGCTTTTCTGCCATGTCAGTCCGGTATTGTTATCTTTCACAGTCAAACCATCGCTGCTCAGGGTGTAGGTCGGCTGATTGCCCGCATACTGAGCGTCCTGTCCGTAAAACGCCGCGCCTGATGCCGGACAACTGATTTCAGATGTGGCATTGAAGCATTTGCTCTGTCCTGTGTCAGCAATGGCATAAGATGTTGAAAATGTGGAAATATCCATTTTCCAATACAGCCCCGAAGTATCATTCGGATATGCAGCGTGATTCAGAACAAAGGCATATCCCACGCCCTGATAATCGGCACAGGAAAATTTCAGATTCAGGTCGTCTGCAACGCTGATGCAGTTGTCGCCGGATTGAATCTGTTTTGCTGCCACAGCATCTGCTTTCCAATAAAATCCGGTATCATGCTGAAAAAAACTGAACGGAATCTGATATTTCGCGCCCTGATATTCGGCGCAGATATTGAATTTCAGATCATTTTCCACGGCTACGCATCCTGCAAAAAGATTGCCCGGATTGACCATTGCCATGATTGTCAGAATGAAAATTGCTGCAAAAAAATTCCGTTTCATAATTCCTCCGTTTTCATTTGATGAAGATGCTACCTGAATCAGATAGCATCTTCATTTTTATCCTGTCAAGGACTTTGAAGCGTCATCATCTGTAGCGTACAAGGCGGACGAAATTCAATATACGAACCTGATCCGGACGATCCGGTCCGATTCCGGCGGACGAATCAGAAACATTGCCGGTCTTCGGATCGCTCCTGAGCGCACCGGCTCCGTGCGTGTCATCTCCGGTTGTGTTCATCGCTCTGCCAAACGCAATATAAATGGCAGTCGTGGTGTTATCGCCGTGCGTCGTGCTGGTCCAGAAGTACGGATATTCGCCGGAGTAGGAACTCGAACTGCCGTACTACGTAATCCGGAAATACGTTGTGTCTATTGCCGGACCTTTGGCAGAGCCGGTACCCTCCGGCGCCCTCGTATAATCTACAATGCTGTGCAGTTCCTTTGCATTAGGAAATCTCCAGTCAGAGTAGCCCAGATACTTTTCCGCATTCTTCTGACGTTCCGGCAGATGATCCGGAAGTCCCGGATGTCGGTTGGGCTGAGCAAAAAAAAACGAGTTCGATAAATTCCGTTTCAACACGCTTCAACCGTGATATAATCAACCTTAAAAATTTTTGTGTCTGTTGCGTACTTCGTGGTATAAACCATTTTTCGGAACTCCTTATGACAGAAGACAGCCTTTCACGACTGCATATCGACAAATCCCTTCTTCCTGCATCTTCCCGAAAAAAAAGATATGTTCTGATTGGTTTCATCATGGCGATTTGCATCACCGCCGGGTTGCTTTTCCGCCATGGTTTTCTGACCCCCGCTGTCTCGGTTCAAACGGTCAGCGTCCAGAAAATATATCCATCGCAGACAGTTACGATACTGAACGCCAGCGGCTATGTCGTGGCACAGCGAAAAGCCGCTGTGGCCACCAAAATCACCGGCCGGCTGGTGTATCTGGCGGTCGAAGAGGGAAGCCATGTAAAAAAAGGCGATATCATCGCCCGGCTCGAAAATAATGACAGTATTGCTGCCAGAGATCAGGCCGAAGCAAATTTGCTGACGGCCCGTTTTCAACTGGAACAGTCCCTGGCGGAACTGACCGAAGCCACATTATCTTACAACCGCAGCCAGAAACTGATCACTGCCGGATATATCGCCAAATCCGATTTCGATGCGGCCGATGCACGCTATAAACGGGCATCCGCTGCGGTTCTGGCCAATCAGGCGGCCATAACGAACAGGCAGGCAGCGCTGAAGGGAGCTGAAGTTACCCTGGACTATGCAAACCTGCGGGCCCCGTTCGATGCCGTTGTTCTGACCAAAAACGCCGATGTCGGAGACATCGTCACCCCGCTGGGAGCGGCAGCCAATGCCAAAGCCGCGGTTGTGGACGTGGCGGATATGAATTCCCTCAAGGTCGAAGTGGATGTATCCGAATCCAACATCGAAAAAGTCTTTACGGGGCAGCCCTGTGAAATTCATCTGGATGCGTTGTCTGCCGAACGATTTCCCGGCAAGGTTCACATGATCGTTCCTACGGCCGACCGAACCAAGGCATCGGTCATGGTTAAAGTCGCCTTCAATTCTCTAAATCCAAGAGTCCTTCCGGAAATGAGCGCAAAAGTGGCGTTTTTAAGCCGGGAGATTCTGGAAACGGAAATGCAGCCGGTTATGGCGGTACCTGCTTCATCCATCATTTTTAGCAGCCAGCCGTCGGTGGTATTCGGTATTTCCAAGGACAGAACGGTCAAAATCCCGGTGACTACCGGCAGACAAATGAACGGAATGATCGAAATTCTCTCCGGCATAAACATCGGAGACAAAATCATTGCCTCCCCATCGGGGAAAATGGATGATGGAACAAAGGTCAAGCTTGCCCAGTAAACGCCCGGTCATCGAAATTACCGATCTGATCAAATCCTATCGTCGGGGCAGCCAGTCCATCCCGGTTCTTGAAAATATTTGTCTGAATATCCAGGAAGGCGAATTTCTGGCATTGATGGGGCCTTCCGGTTCCGGAAAGAGTACCCTGCTCAACCTGATTGCGGGTCTGGATCAGGCGGATTCCGGAAGTATCCGGGTCGGCGGCCGGGAAATCACGGGACTGTCGGAAATCGAACTGGCAAAATGGCGGGCCGGCCATGTGGGATTCATCTTTCAATTTTACAATCTGATTCCAGTGCTGACGGCATTTGAAAATGTCGAGCTGCCCCTGATGCTGACCCACCTTTCCAAAAAAGCGCGAAGATCGCATGCCGCCACCGCCCTGTCTTTAGTCCATTTGTCGGACCGGATGGATCACTATCCCCGCCAGCTCTCCGGCGGACAGCAACAGCGGGTGGCCATTGCCCGGGCTGTTGTGACCGACCCGACCATTCTCGTGGCGGATGAACCCACAGGAGATCTGGACCGGCAATCCGCCGATGACGTGCTACGGCTCATGGATCAGCTCTGCACCGAACTCGGAAAAACCATTGTCATGGTTACCCACGACCCCCGTGCAGCGCAAAAATCCCATACGCTGAAATATCTGGAAAAAGGCGTTTTGACCGATGCTCCTCAAACTGCTGCTCCGGAATGCCTTTAGGCACCGTCTGAGAACATGCTTGACCATCGGCGGCATGGCCGTGGCCATTCTGGCATTCGGTTTGCTTCGCACCGTCATCACCGCCTGGTATGCGGGGGTGGAGGCCTCCTCCGCCAGCCGTCTCGTAACACGAAACGCCATTTCCCTGATTTTTTCCATGCCCGTGTCCTACAAGGAAAAAATCCGCAGTGTGGACGGCGTCAGCCTGGTCAGTTTCGGCAACTGGTTTGGCGGGGTGTATATCGAAGAAAAAAACTTCTTTGCCAATTTCGCTGTTGAACCCAGCTCCTATTTCGATCTGTATTCTGAATTTCTGCTGTCCGACGATGAAAGGGCCGCGTTTTTTCGAGACAGAAAAGCCTGTGTGGCCGGCCGGAAACTGGCCAGCCGGTTCGGCTGGAAAATCGGGGACACCATCCCCTTGAAAGGCACGATTTTTCCAGGGAACTGGCACTTTGTCCTACGCGGTATTTATCAGGGAAAAGACAAAACCATCGATGAAAACCAGTTCTTTTTTCACTGGGAATATCTGAATGAAACCCTGCGGAAAACCCTTCCTGGCCGGGCGGATCAGGTGGGATTTTACATGATCGGCGTGAAACAGCCGGATCAAATTGCCGCAATCGCCCATGCCGTTGACGGACTTTTCAAGAATTCTTACGCAGAAACCCTTACCGAAACCGAAAAAGCCTTTCAGATGAGTTTCGTTTCCATGAGCGAGGCCATCATCACGGTCATTCTGATGGTTTCTTATGTGATCATTGTCATCATCATGGCGGTCGTGGCCAATACCATGGCCATGTCTGTCCGCGAACGCATGGGTGAGTACGCGGTGTTCAAGACCCTGGGATTTGGCAGCGATTACCTGGCCTGTCTCATTCTCGGCGAATCCCTGACCCTGACGGCCTTCGGCGGACTGCTGGGAATTGCCGCGACATTTCCCGCAGCCGCTGCCTTCGGTCAGGCGGTCGGCCAGTTTTTTCCGACCTTTCATGTCTCCGTAGAAACGATCTGGATGGATATCACGGCAACCGTCAGCGTTGGGGTAGCCGCTTCACTTATCCCGATCTGGCAGGTCGTGAAAGTCCGCATCGCAGACGGACTGGGAAGAATCGGATAAATGAATCTGCTGTTTTTCTACA
This sequence comes from uncultured Desulfobacterales bacterium, assembly GCA_964418135.1. Lineage (GTDB taxonomy): Bacteria > Desulfobacterota > Desulfobacteria > Desulfobacterales > Desulfatirhabdiaceae > RAAP-1. Next base: position 6,256 of record CAYQKZ010000081.1, on the reverse strand, counting down.
GTCTAAGAAACCT
>CAYQKZ010000081.1:0-6233 GCA_964418135.1 uncultured Desulfobacterales bacterium | reverse complement strand
GGCTCTTTTAATAATGTGGTGGTGATTCGCAAATCTTCGAACTCCGAAGTTCAGAGCGGCATCGAACGGTTTCAGGCATCGATTGTCGAAACGCAGCCCGGGATTGCGATGGGGGATAACGGCAGGTCCATGATCGCCAAAGAAATGGTGGTGCTGATCACCCTGGAAAAAAAAGATGCCGCCATCCGGTCCAACGTGGTGATCCGGGGGATTTCCGAAGCATCTTTTCCGCTGAGACCCCAGGTGCGACTTATCGCCGGCCGGCTGCCGCAGCCGGGTTCTTCGGAAATCATGGTAGGGAAAAGCATTGCCAACGGATTCAACGGAGCGGGACTGGAGGAATCCCTGGTTTTTGCCATGCGATCCTGGCGGATTGTCGGCATATTCGATGCGGGCGTCACCGGCTACAGTTCCGAAATATGGGGGGATGTCGATCAGTTGATGCCTGCCTTTCGCAGGCCAGCATATTCTTCCATTTTATTCAACTTGAGAGACACCGATGCGTTTGATGCCGTTCAATCCCAAATTCAGAATGATCCCAGGCTGACCCTGGAAGCCAAACGCGAAACCGTTTATTATAAAGAACAGTCCGAAGCCATGGCCACTTTTCTCAGGATTCTGGGAATGTCGCTGACCCTTGTTTTTTCCATCGGTGCGGTGGTCGGGGCCATGATCACCATGTATGCGGCGGTTGCCACCCGGACCAGTGAAATCGGAACCCTTCGGGCGTTGGGGTTCACCCAGGGCACCATTTTGACGGCATTTCTGTTGGAATCCCTGTTCCTCGGCGCCATCGGCGGCTGCGTCGGACTTTTTTTCGCCGCTTTCCTGCAGTTCATCACCGTATCCACCACCAATTTTCAGACGTTTTCCGAACTGGCCTTCAGCTTTCGCCTGACCCCCGGCATCGTGATCAAATCCCTGTCCTTTTCACTGATCATGGGCTTTTCCGGCGGCGTGCTTCCGGCGTTTCGCGCCTCCCGGCTGAACATCATCACCGCACTGCGGGAAGCGTAAACGCATTTTGATGTTTATCAGATCAGATGCAACCGAACAGGCATCAGTACAGAGAATCTTGTATCCGTTATTAATATGGGCCAAGAAACCTTTCCCCATTGAAATGAATCAGATGGGTCGGCGCTTCCGCAACCCAAACTTCCGTTTCCCAGGAAATATCCGTCAGATAGCGTGTCATGTCGGTCCGAGTGGGAAAGGCGGTCACATATACCGATCCGGCTATTGTGCTTCCCCGATGAAAGTTGAATGGTTTTGCCATCGGTTATTGTTACCGGCACCAAGTGCATTTCGCGCTCCATGGCGTATTTGTTGGTCAATCCTTCCCGTTTTACAAGATAGCTTGCCAATTCGTTCTTCCATGTTTTTGCCTTGAAATGATCACGCAATAGCTGAAATGCGGCTGGTTCAATCTGATAGCACCATTTCGGGCTGTTGATCGGTCGTTTGGGGTCATCCGGATTTTCCACTACCAACCCAGCAGCCACGAACTGATGCATGGTTTGTCTTCTGAATGTTTCCCTGGTGTTCTCGGCGTAAGGTTTGCTGAAATTTGAGCGGCAAAAATCGAGGATTGCACGGATTCCGATCATCGGTGCTTCAGCATCTTTCCATATTTTCGGCGGCATCAGATTCAGCAGTGCCAGCAGAGTGAGCGCTGATCTTTCATTTTGCTGAGCATTTGGAAATCCCAATGCCTGAAGAACGTCAAGAGACTCGTTAATCAGCTTTTGCTTTTTCTTGTTCATCAGCCACTTCCATTTCAATGAGATCATCGATTTCTTCCTGAGATGGGAGTGTATCCTTTACCTTTAACCCCCAAGCTTCAAGCTGATTACGATCTGGATATCTGAGCATGCGAAGGTCCGTTGCATTCACCTGTGTGTGGCCGCTGAACTGGCGGAAATAATTGTCCACCAGGGTGGAATTGAGAAATAACGCCAGTCCCTTTGCAAGTTTGGGCGACAGGCCTTTTTTCCCTGCATGAAACAGGTTGAGGTGGTTTTCAAAGCCTACCCGTTTGCCGGGAACTCGGCCGGGATCATGGACCGTGGCGACAATCCGGCGTTTCTCCTCCTTACTCGAAAACCGGCGCGTTAATGTATACCATTCATTCGGAAAAAGCCATTTATCCGTTTCAACTGAATCGGCTATTGCGTTTGGTTTACGCATATGGAGGGGCCATCGCACAAAACCATTCTGGCAGTGTACCGCGTAAATCAGGGGAAATGATCCATCTTCCGGTTCCATGCGAAGATATTCCTTCAGTCGGAAATCAACAACTGGACCGGTGGAAACTTCGATACCCAGATCGAATAACGTACAAGGTAACGATTTGATGTGGCGCTCGACACTGACCGCCTGCTCATCCGGCGTTATATGAATCACCATGTCCAGGTCGTCCGGCTTGACGATCTGGTCGAAATCCGCGAGACGAATGGTCATTCCATTAGAGAAATCAGCCTGTTCCGTAGAGGAGATTTCAACTTGTCCCTGGGCGGCGCCCTTTGTGAGATGGAAAATGATGTTTTCCTGCAAGACATCGTCATGGGCAAAAGCCTTGCTTCTGGATTCAAAAATATGAATACGGTCGATAGATGCCGTCTTCAGTAGAAATCGACGGAATAGCTTGAAATACGGGCCGTTGCAAAAACTGCGCGGTGTTATGGCAACCAACTCTCCGCCGGGGTGAAGCATTTTCAAACCTATTGCAACAAAGGCTGCATAGAGATTGACCGTTTCGATACCGATGGAACGGAGCAGAAACCTGTGATCTCCATCGCTTCGCATTTTTTTGTAAGGTGGATTCAAAATGACATGGGAGAATAACGGCTGCTTCCGATATAAGGTAAACAGCGTTTTTTCGATACTGTTTCTGCCTGCCAAAATGAAATCCTCGTCGTGAATAACAGACTTAAAAGCAATTCCAGCATCCTCGCACGCTTGGCTGCAATGATCCAGCATTTCCCGTAGAAACGGCAACAATACCGGCTCAACCTCATAAACTGTGGCCTTCATGGATTCCGGCCTTTCCCCTTCCATGGTACAGCGTTCAATGAAAGCCGCCGTCAGTGCCCCGACGCCTGCGCCTGCGTCAAGCAATTCGATGTCCCCGGAAGTCTCCTTGAACAAGGATACCATGAATCCGCTTACCGGCGAAGGGGTCATGAATTGCCCCATGGCGGATTTCCGTTTCCTGTCCAGTTTCCCGTTGACCTGATGAAGCATATCGTCAGCCACATTTGTCAATGGAATTTTGGAAAATGAATTAATTTTTTTTTGTGTTCTGTTTGGCATAGCCCTGCTCCCGGATAAGTATTACTTCAAGACATCCGGCTTTTCCTTCTCTTTTGACCAGTCTCATCTGGCCGCCGAAGGCGGAAAGGATATTGTGGGCCACGACAGGCGCCAGACCCAGCATTTCGGCAGTTGATGCAGTCCTGGCGGCAGAACCCATCTCGAAAAAACCGGCAGACTGTTCCTCGGAAAGTGACAAGTGGTCAACATCGAGATACAACCGAAGGGCTCGTTCATAGTTGTGGTTTTTCTTGACACGCATACACTTTGTAAATACACTTTGCATCATGGAATTTGAATGGGACGAAAAGAAGCGGCGTTCAAACTTAATCAAACATGGGTTAGATTTCATTGACGCAGCTTATTTATTCACCAACCAGTTTTTGATCATGGAAGACAATCGCCAGGATTACGGCGAAAAAAGATTGATTGCTTTTGGGGTAATAAAGAACCGTCATATCGTCTTATCGTTTACCCAAAGAGCAGGAAAAATCAGAATCATATCCATGAGAAAGGCAAACAAACGTGAACAAGAAAAATACCAAGAAAAAATCACAGACCGACTGGGAACAGGTTGATACCATAGCCGATGATGACATTAATTTTTCTGACATCCCAGAACTTGACAATGATTTTTTTAAAAATGCAAAAATTGTTTTACCTAAACCCAAAATACCTATAACCTTGCGCGTCGAATCGGATGTGCTGGAATGGTATAAATCCAAAGGTGACAAGTATCAAACATTGATGCACGCTGTTCTTAAAGAATATACCAAGGTTGCACGCAGATGATCAATGCCAATAATGTCTTTTTTTCAGTTATCTTGGCTTTCGCTTTAGTAATAAATTGAAATAAATCCATAGGTAAAAAACAACAACGAGCGGCCATAATACAGCAAATAATAAAATGATTGACCAGTAAAAATTATCATTCCATTTTGTTTTGAATATCTTTGCTTTATTAACGGCGGACACAATATATGCGACACAACAGAGAAACCAACCAGAAAGCCAAATTATTACAAAATTAGATATTGTCATCACCGTGTCCCGAATAACAGTTCGGCCATCCGATACGAGCAGATTGACCAAGGACTGATCGAACAACCATTTTATGAAACGGAGTAATCAGTTTGATGTAAATACGCCCCAAGAGGTTATGACATTGAGCAACCGTTGATAGAATTACATACGGATCAATCTTCCTCTGAATGAATACCGACAGCCTGAAATCCAGATGAATGTCATCTTCCCCAAGAACGATTTCATATGCACCCTTCTCATATATTTTAAAAACGCCGATACGATCACCACCGGAACATTGAAACTGACCTGATGTTTTGATTCCAAAAGGAGCAACAAGTGCATCACGCAACTGCATAAGAAGCGAAAACCATGGCGACTCATGGGAAAAGAGAAACCGGGCTATCGTTTCGGGATCTGTCGTTGCATTATTTGGTAATCGAATCGCATATGCATCTGCTAAGTCTGGTTTTTCATAAAGATGACGCAAGCGTGATTCATTTGGTATCGCTAAAGGGGTTATTGTCGAGTTGGATTCTTGCAGTGGCATCAGATGGCTCATTTGGGATAAATTTCTAATCAGTCGAAATATCCAGGTGGTTGCGGACACGGGCCTTGACAATGGCCGGGTTGAAGGGTTTGGTGATGTAATCGACGGCCCCTATGTCCAGGCCGTACGCCACGTTGGAATCCTCGTTCAGGGCGGTGAGCAAAATGATCGGAATGTTCCGTGTACTCGGATCATCCTTCAAGCGGCGACAAACATCAAAGCCATCCATTCCCGGCATCATCACATCCAAAAGGATCCGGCCGGGCTTCTTTCACACTGTCCAGGGCGTCCGCGCCGCCGGTGGCGACGCGTACGGCGTAGTCTTCACCCAGGGCTTCGAGGAGTATGTCGATATTGGTCACGACATCATCTACCACCAGCAGTTTTGATCTCGTATCAATCAAGGTCTCAGTTATTGTCGCGGCCATCGTCTCTTTCCCCCGTTTTTTCCATGATCGGTGCGATTGTCAACTGGATGTTCAGACGGCGACATTGGATTTGTACCTACCCTCAAACACCTCAAAACAATTTCACCCTGCATTCTTGAATTGTCATTTGAAAAGAATCCTTTCATCATGACCCAAAAAACGACTTATTTCGGTATCGAACAAAATAGACAATTTCTGCGCCATTTTCACGCTGACGGGTCTTATTCCTCTTTCCATATTCGATACATGTTGCCTTGGGATTCCGCCAAGATTTGCGCCGAGTTCTTTCTGTGTCCAGCCTTTTTTTGAACGATAAGCCCTTATAAAATCCCCTGGTTTCATATTCGATTTTGTGGCTTTGTACCAATCCGTTTCAAATATATTTACCGGCGCATCATCGTCGATAATCTCAAAGCTGTTTCCGAATTCCTTTTGCAAAAAATTTATAATTCTATCTGAAATCATCCCCTTGATGACAATTTCAGTATGGGGCGTTTTCACGACTACCTGCATAGTACACCTCTATTTCGATAGAATTATTTTCGCACGACCAACATGCCACCCACCTATAAGACAGATGACAATGATGTGACCCGTCACCCAAACTGCTGTAATTTTTCCAATCCGATCTTACTGGCCCGCCAGCTTCCAAATCATCGATCAGCAGCGTCATTTGTTCCTGAATGCGGATGGGCATTGATTTAATGTTTTTCAACACTCTATTTTTAATTGTTACGATATACATTCGTTTTGACTGTAATCAATTTTTGGTTACATATCAATGGGATTCATTCAATATTTTCTTGAGTTTTCGAAAACCTACTCTCAACAAATTAACTTAATGGCACAATATTTGCTTTGATGGGGCATGGGCGTTCTGATTTTATGTGCAAGTATCGCTGCAATCTTCTAAATTATAG
>CAYQKZ010000080.1:0-11453 GCA_964418135.1 uncultured Desulfobacterales bacterium | reverse complement strand
GGATACCGGGTGATGGGGGGAGGATTCAAACGTATTACCATTTCTCCGATGATATCAGTTTTTATAGTTTAATCGACCGTCAAATTTTATTGTGGCATATATCGGATGTATGCTAATGATCTTCCGCTGAATGAAATCTGGCTTTTTGAATGGTTTTTTTATAAATATTTATTAGAGGATAATTTTCGTTCCATTATCAAAGGAGGAAACATGCCCATCAGAAAGATTGAACGAACACCATCTGCTTATGCCTATCCCTTGTTGATTAAAAACATTCTCCGCATGCCTCTGGTGTATGCGCCCAAGCAGGAAATCGTTTATCGGGACAAGATGCGCTATGATTACCTGACCCTGTACCGCAGGGTGTCACAACTGGCTAATATGCTTGAAAAATTGGGTGTTGAGCAGGGAGATACCGTTGCAGTGATGGATTGGGACAGCCACCGGTATTTGGAGTGCTTCTTTGCCGTTCCGATGATGGGTGCGGTACTTCATACCATAAATATTCGGTTGTCACCGGAACAACTGGCATATACCATCAATCATGCCGAAGATGACATTATTTTGGTCAATTCCGATTTTCTTCCCATGCTGGAAATCATTAAAGATCAGATCAAGACCGTCAAAAAGTTTATCCTTCTGACAGATGCCGATCCGGGACAGACGACATCTCTCGATCTTACAGGTGAATACGAAGCCCTGCTTTCAGCGTGCAGTGAAAACTATGATTTTCAGGATTTTGATGAAGATGCTATGGCGACGACGTTTTACACCACGGGAACGACCGGTATGCCCAAAGGGGTTTATTACAGTCATCGTCAGCTTGTGCTTCATACCTTTGGACTCATGTCCGGTCTGTGCATTTACAAGTCTCAGGTCAATCTCAATTCGGGCGATGTATACATGCCCATGACGCCGATGTTTCATGTCCATGCATGGGGAATTCCGTATCTATGCACACTGTTAGGAACGAAGCAGGTTTATCCGGGCAAATATGAACCGGCGGTACTGCTTAAGCTGATCGCAACAGAAAAAGTCACGTTTTCACACTGCGTTCCCACCATTATCCACATGCTGGTCAGCAGTCCGGCTGTCAAGCAGTTTGATCTTAGTCAGTGGAAGGTTATCATCGGCGGATCAGCACTTCCCAAGGGCCTTTGCAAGACAGCGTTGTCTTTGGGCATCAGCCTGACGACAGCATACGGTATGTCCGAGACGTGTCCGCTTTTGACGGCAGCCAACATGAAACCTTTTATGTTGGACTGGGATGTGGACAACCAGGTTGAAATGCGGTGTAAAACCGGTCTGCCGATTTCGATGGTCCATCTTGAAATTGTGGATCCGGAAGGAAAGCCCGTGTCTCATGATGGAAAAGCCACCGGCGAAGTTGTGGTGCGCGCGCCCTGGTTGACTCAGGGATATCTGAAAGATCCGGAACGCAGCGAACAGCTCTGGGAAAACGGCTGGCTTCATACCGGCGATATCGGTAACATCGATACAGAAGGATATCTGCAGATTACCGATCGGGTCAAAGATGTAATCAAAACCGGAGGAGAGTGGATATCATCACTTCAATTGGAGGATATCATCAGTCAGCATCCGGCTGTCAGCGAAGCTGCCGTGATTGGCGTGGCCGATGAAAAATGGGGGGAAAGGCCCCTGGCGTTGGTGGTGCTGAAACCGGAACATAAGGGCAAAGTAACGGAAGATGAACTGAGAGATTATTATATGAAATTTGTTGATAACGGAACCATCCCCAAATACGGTGTTCCCGGCAAAGTGATGCTGGTCGACACCATTGCCAAAACCAGTGTCGGAAAGATCAGCAAGAAAGATCTGCGGATACAGTATAAATAATTGTGCAGATATTAGGTTTCAAACAGGGATAACCGGACGGTTATCCCTGTTTGACCATTTTTTCCAGATATCAAAAAGAAAGACCGCAACAATCGCGGTGATTACCCGGGGAATCCAGAGCCAGAATACGCTGAGGCCAAGCGAAGCAAAAAGTGTCGGGTCCTCGACCATCGAGTGGTTGATGCCGATGGAAATGTGGAGTCTCTCCAGCTCGTCGGCGCTGAAATTACCGTCTTTGGCTTCTTCGACAATGACTGCGGCACCATAGGCGATACCAAACACCACGGCAGTCAGCCACAGCAGCCCCACCCGTTCGTTCAATCCCATAATTTGTAAAAATGGTTTCAATAACTTGACCAGAAGCGGGATGATGTCGAATGACTTCATCAGGCATAAGGCGATCATCAGCGCCATGACGATAAAAAAGATTTTGATGCAGAGAAAAAATGTAGAAATTCCCCATTTCTGTATGACTTCCCACAGAGTTATCTCTGTTTGCGGGCTCGACACAGACGCAGTGATTGAACTGGATTGTAAATCTAAAAACTGAGCTACTACAATTACGGTGATGATAGATGCGGTAAGTCGAATGGCAGTGGCTTTCAGCGGATTTAAACCGGATCTGCCCTGAACCATTCCTTCCTGAACCAGATTGTGGGATATGAGCAGGCAAATTGCGATCAGGGTCATCTGGTTAACCGAAAATGGCAGAACAATCATGGCGGCGATTCCACCATAGATTCCCGTTAACATGCCAACCGCCAGTGGAATTGCGGCGGCTGGAGGCATGCTGATCAATTTCATGACGGGTTTGAACAAAATATCCATCTTTTGAATCAGGCCGCTGTAATCCAGGAGGACTGTCAGAAACGAGATGGGGATCAGAATCCGTAGCAACCAGACATAGCCGGTCCATCCTTTTTCGATGCCGGCCAGAATACCGGATCTTGCCTTATCTCGTAGATTTGTGATCGATGCGTTAACGAATGCCATTGGTCAGGTCGCCTTCTTCAACCATCTGCTTCAGCACCAGAATTTCGGCATCTCCGGGCACACGGCCGGTCAGGTGTGTGGTCAAGACGACATCTCCCTCCTGGTTGACAAGAACGGCATCCGCTTTGGCCCGGCCTTTTTCATCTATTTCCATGATTGTCAGGGTACAGGTGATGGTGTCACCGATATAGACGGGACGTTTGAATCGAAAATTTATGCTTGAAGCCAGCCAACCAATTTGTCCTCCGACTTCCGTAATCATACTTCCGACCAGCAGGCCGTGGCAGATTCTTTGCTTGAATCCCTTTACCGCTACAAACCGGGGATCGAAATGTATGGGATTGTAATCGCGGGTAAGCTCGGCGAATTGCGAGACCTGAGACTCTGAAAATGTTCGGGTAACTGTAAAGGCAGTTCCGGGTGTCAGTCCTGCAATTGTGTTCTGTCGGATAATTGACATCATCAATCCTTTCTAAAAATTGACATTGGCTTAACAATTTTTCTAACATAATTCAATTTCGATTTTAATCAAGCTAAAAAATCAAGTGATGGCATTCGTTTGACAAAATCGAACTTTCAGTTTAGATCATTAACCATGGAATTCAACACTGAGAAAAGATATCCCAATCGGATCAGGCCGGGTGATTGCATCGGCATTGTGGCGCCGGCCAGTCCTTTTGAAGAATCCGAATTTTACAGTGGCATTGGTTTACTTGAGAGCATGGGGTTTCAGGTGAGTTTTCCGAGAGAAATATTCAACCGTTCCGGTTATCTTGCAGGATCGGATGTGGATCGAGCCGCCCAGGTGAACGCAGCTTTTGTAGACAATTCCGTTCAGGCGATTCTCTGCGCCAGAGGCGGCTATGGATCCATGCAGATACTGCCTTATTTGGATTTCGCTGCCATTCATCGCCACCCCAAGCTGCTGATGGGATTCAGTGATATTACAGCACTGTTATATGCGCTGTATCAGCGGTCTGCGCTGATTTCCTGCCACGGTCCCGTCATTTCCACATTGATAAATGCGAGTTCAAAAACGCTTGATTCCGTATTCAATATCCTGACATCTACCGACCTGCCTCCCATCATACTTGAAAAAGGGATTGTTCTAAGTCCGGGAAAAGCATCCGGTCCTGTCATCTGTGGAAATCTTACAACATTGTGCCATCTTGTGGGAACCCCCTTTCAGCCGGATATGCGCGAACATATTTTGATCATCGAAGATCAGGGAGAAAAACCGTATCGAATCGATCGAATGCTTACCCAGATGAATCTTTCCGGGGTCTTTGACGGACTTCGAGGCTTGGGGGTTGGCACATTTGATAATTGCGGAACAATGGATGAACTGTTCAACATCATTGTCCGCATATTCGCTCCAACGCGCATTCCAATTCTTGCCGGCTTTGAAATTGGTCATGGTTCTGACAACATCGCTATTCCCTTCGGGTGTAACGTACTTTTGGATGCGGATCACCATATGATGACAAATTGTTTTGCTTCAGGATAGTTATCATGATTCAAGTCGATCAACTGATGAAACAGGCAGTTGCAGATCGGGTTTTCCCAGGAGGCGTTCTTCTGGTTTCACGAGATAATCGGATTGAGTTCTTTGAAGCTTATGGATATGCAGACCTGTTTTCCGGTGAATCGGTAACCAGAAATACAGTTTATGACCTTGCTTCCTTGACCAAGCCTCTGGCGACCACCCTGGCGGTGATGCAACTCATTCAAGAATCCAGACTGACCCTGGATCAGCCAGTGGTTTCCATCTTGCCCGGTTTTCAGGACCCCTTGATGTCTCAGGTTACTGTTCGTTATCTCCTTGCACATTGTTCAGGAATTTCGAATTATCATCCTTTTTTTATCAAATTGCGGCAAGTTCCTATCATTGAAAGAAAAGAGTGTCTGGAAAAAATGTTGATCCAGGAAAAATTAGCTGGGTTTCCCGGAAATCAGGTTGTTTACAGTGATATCGGGTTTATGATTTTGCGGTGGATTATAGAAACGATAACCGAAAAACGCATGGATTCGTTTCTGACTGAATTTTTATACCATCCACTGGGGTTGGATCGAATTCATTTTATTGACCTGAAACAGCAAAATTGTCATGAAGGCATTGCAGCCACTGAGTTTTGTATGTGGCGGAACTCTCTGATCAAGGGAAAGGTTCACGATGACAATGCCTATGTTATGGGAGGTATCGACGGGCATGCGGGACTTTTTGGATCTGCCATGGACATAGCACGGCTGATTTCCGTTCTGATGTCGGACTATCGGAAACAATCTGGTGGTGGCATCTTCGATTCACACCTGATACAGGTTTTTTGGTCTAGGCAAATTCCTTTTGGCAGAGCTCTGGGATTCGACATGCCTTCAACCGATGTTGCAAGTTGCGGTCATTTTTTTTCAAAAAACAGCGTAGGACACCTGGGATTCACCGGAACATCAATATGGATCGATCCGGATATGTCTGTCTTTATAATTCTGTTGACCAATCGCATTCACCCTTCTCGATTCAATATCGATATAAGACGATTCCGGCCACTCATCCATGATGAAATTATGATTTCGATGGGCTTATCCTTTTGAAATATCAAATGATCTTATTTGATTCCACATTATGCTCCATTCCGGAATTTAATTTATCCTTGTGAATGCTCAATAATTCTGTTAGCCTTACAAATTTAATCTGGTAGAAAACATTTGCAACAGCCATCTGATTCAAATCCGTCTTATTTCGCATTTTTTCAGGAAAAATGAACCAGATGTGTTAACACTATCTGTACATGAGGCACTATGAGCTTTTTTGACGGATTTTTAGGGGTTTTTTCAAGCGACCTGGCAATAGATTTGGGAACTGCCAATACCCTTGTTTATGTAAAAGGCAAGGGTATTGTCCTTAGCGAACCCTCTGTGGTGGCGGTAAGAACAGACAACAGATCCAAAAACCGGGTGCTGGCAGTTGGGCTTGAAGCAAAGAACATGCTGGGAAAAACTCCAGGCAATATCGTTGCCATTCGACCGATGCGCGATGGTGTCATAGCTGATTTTGAGGTTACTGAAGCCATGCTCAGGCATTTTATCCACAAGGTCCATAATCGGCGATCCTTTGTTAGGCCAAGAATCATCATTGCCGTGCCATCCGGTATTACGCAGGTTGAAAAACGGGCTGTACGAGAGTCTGCGGAATCTGCCGGTGCACGGGAAGTATTTTTAATCGAAGAACCCATGGCCGCAGCAATAGGCGCTGGGTTGCCGATTACCGAGCCCACCTGCAACATGATCGTCGATATTGGTGGCGGAACGACGGAGGTCGCAGTCATTTCTCTGGCAGGCATTGTTTATTGCAGATCCTTGAGGGTGGCCGGAGATAAAATGGATTCCGCCATCATGCAATACATTAAACGCAAGTACAATCTGCTGATTGGAGAGCGAACTTCTGAAGCAATCAAAACCACGATCGGAAATGCCTATCCGGACCCTCAGAATTTAGAGACTGTTGAAGTTAAGGGAAGAGATCTGGTATCCGGCATTCCCAAAATTCTTACCATAGACTCGGAAGAAATCCGTATTGCTATTTCAGAACAATTAGACGCGATATTGGAAACCGTCAAGATTGCCCTTGAACAGACGCCGCCCGAATTGTCTGCGGACATTGTGGATAGAGGAATTGTACTGACCGGTGGCGGCGCTTTGCTAAAAAACCTGGATAAATTGATCATGGAGGAAAGCGGCCTTCCGGTTAGGATTGCGGATGACCCACTTTCCACAGTTGCACTGGGATCTGGAAAAGCACTGGACAGCATAGAATTTCTTAAACAGGTTGTGATCACTTAACTTTATGTTTTCAAGAAAACTGCTGGTTATCAGTGGCTTATTTACATTTATTATCGTTAATATCATTTTGATGTTTATTTCAGCCAGATATGTCGGTTCTTCATCGGTTTCCAGGCATTTGGGGATGGTGGTAGTTTCACCACTTCAAAAAATCGTCACTGTATCAATTCGTTCTCTCCGATCCATGTGGTTGCAATATTTTTTTCTGATTTCTACAGAAAAAGAAAATGATGTGCTAAAAAAAAAACCGGCGGGGTTCCTTTACGAGGCCAACCGGTGTGCGGAAAAAGAAATTTCCAATGAACGTTTCCGCAAGCTTCTAGATTTTAAAACCGCCAGCGGGCTGTTTACTATTTCCGCCGAGGTGATCGGCAAAGATCCTTCCCAGTGGTATAAGACTTTCGTCATTGACAAAGGTGTTTCCGAAGGTGTTACAAAGGGGTTGCCAGTGGTTGTACCTGAAGGAATTGTCGGTCAGGTGATTGATGCGTCCGATCATTATTCAAAAGTACTTCTCATCATCGATTCTAACAGTGCAGTGGATGCACTGGTTCAACAGACCCGTGCCCACGGAATCATCAAAGGTGATTCAGAGAATCGCTGCCTGCTGAATTATGTTTCCCGAAAAGAGATTGTCAATATTGGAGATTCTGTAGTTTCATCCGGACTGGATGGTGTTTTTGCCAAAGGACTTTTGATCGGAAAAGTAACGGATATCATTTTAAGCAAATCCGGAATATTTCAGGAAATTGAAGTTTCTCCTTTTGTGGATTTCGATAAAATTGAAGAAGTTCTGGTTGTCTCCAACGCTTCAACCGAGATCAAATATCGCTGATAACATCTTCAGATTCATAGGTATTTCAAAAGTATATCCAATGCATTCAATTTTCCGAGTTTATTCATGAAACCCATGATGCGCTTTGGATTGATTCTGTTTTTGGTTATTTTTCAGACAACGTTTTATTTTGTTGTTCCCGCTTTGAATCACTTCGTCGATCTGTTGATCACTTTTGTTATTTATGCCGGGCTTTTTCTGCCGGTAATCGAAAATATCATTTTGATAGTTTTGCTCGGATTATTTATGGACAGTATCACAGTAGGCCCTTTTGGCCTGTATTTGTCCATATATTTCTGGATAATTATTGGATTGAGACCTTTTGTAACGATATTGAATTTAAAAAATGCTCACTCCTTAAGGCTCCTGTTGTGTATTGCCATTATTTTCGAAAATCTGATGCTGTTTTTCGGAACGGTTATTCTTAAGCAGGAAACTTCCTTCTCATCTGAATCGCTTCGGGAAATGGTCTATCAATTAGGATGGACATTGATTATCGGCCCTTATTTAATCAAATTATTGTGTCTGATGGATCACCATTTTAATAATCATGCACAATCCAATTAATAATTCATCATGACGGATTCACCTACCCAGAACTCTTTTCTCAAGAACCAGACTCCGGACAGCGACTGGTACAAGCGCCGAATCATCGGATTGTTCTGCTTTGTGATACCAGGTTTCACTTTTTTATTGTTGAGGCTTTTTTATCTGCAGATTATTGAGGGCGAGAATTTCAGAAGACTATCCGAAAACAACTGTATCCGCCTGCAAAATATTGATCCGCCCAGAGGACTGATTTTTGATAGAAAAGGTCAGTTGCTTGTCGACAATCGACCATCCTATGATTTGAGTATTATGGTCAAGGATGCCAGACCATTGGAAACATCACTGCAACGTTTGTCTCATTATACTCGTATTCCTCTGGAATTATTACGAGATGGAATTGAAAAAAGTCAGAATCAGCCGTCATTCAAGCCGGTTTTGTTGAGACAAGATATTGGAAGGGATGTTCTTGCAGCTTTAGAAGTCAAACGATTTGATTTGCCTGGAACAATTGTCGATGTGCGTCTTCGGAGAATATATATTAAAAATCAGAGCGCTGCACATATTCTTGGCTATGTTGGTGAAATCAGTGCTGACGAATTGAAATCCGTCAAGTATTCAGGATATAAGCGTGGAGATTTAATCGGAAAAAGTGGGATCGAAAAGTCTTTTGATAATTATTTGCGAGGAGAACGGGGGGGGCGGCAGATTGAGGTGAATGTGACCGGGCAACTTGTACGTGTTTTAAAGACCGTTGAGGCAGTGCCGGGTAACAATATTCTTTTGTCCTTTGATCAAAAATTACAGAAGAAAGCGGAAGACTTGTTGTCGGATGTTACAGGTGCTGTCGTTGCCATGGATCCAACGACCGGATTTATATTGGCGATGGCTAGCAGTCCTTCCTACGATCCAAATATGTTTGTGGATGGTTTCAGTTTTGATCAGTGGGAATCGCTCGTTAAAAACAAATCTCACCCGCTTCAGAATAAAGCCATTCAGGCAGAATATCCTCCTGCATCCACATATAAAATCATCACAGCAATGGCAGGTCTGGAAGAAGGTGTGATCGATGAGAAAACAACCATGTTCTGCCCTGGATATTATAAATTTGCAGACCGGGAATACCGATGCTGGAAGAAAAGCGGGCATGGCTCGATCAGTGTGGGAAGGGCCATTTCAGAATCCTGTGATGTATTCTTTTATCAGGTTGGACTTCGGCTCGGAGTCGATAGACTGGCTGTATACGCGAAATCCGCTGGATTAGGATCATTGACGGGGATTCAGCTTGAACAAGAATCCGGAGGTTTGATTCCAACAGCTTCATGGAAAAAACGTAGATTTGGAGCAGCTTGGCAGGGCGGCGAGACTCTGTCTGTTTCGATTGGTCAGGGATATAATTTGGCGACTCCTCTGCAATTGGCGTCGATGGTTTCTATTATAGCCAATGGGGGGATACGGTTAAAGCCCCTTATTGTCATGAAAATACAAAATGCATCCGGCGAAACCATCATGGAATATCAACCTGAAATCCAGGGATATCTTCCGATTAGTTTAAAAACTATCGATATTATTAAAAAAGGACTCTGGGAGGTTGTTAACGGAAAAAGCGGAACCGCCCGAATCGCACATATCGATGGAATCGATATCAGTGGAAAAACCGGAACAGCTCAGGTTTTCAGTAGAAAAACAGATACAGAAAATGAATCCAGGCGAGCGCAGCACTTAAAATCTCATGCATGGTTTGTGGCATATGCTCCCTCGGCAAATCCGAAAATAGCGGTTTCCGTTCTGGTAGAGCATGGCGAACATGGCGGTAGTGCTGCTGCACCGATTGCCAGTGATCTGATTCGTGAATATTTAACTGAAAACAACAAGTGAATACTGTTTTGCCATCAGATACCTGGCAGATGAAAGATGAACGTTACAGGTGAGAGAAATTTATGTTTGACCGCCGACTGATCCAGAATTTTGATTGGACCCTGTTGATCATTGCTCTGCTGCTCTCAGCATTTGGATTAACAACTCTTTACAGTGCAGCGCGTGCTGGTTTTGACACGACACAGGCATTTTTTTTTAAACAACTCATGTGGTATGGTGTGGGTCTTCTGATTATGATCATATCCTTCATTATCAGTTATAAACGGTTTGATCAATATGCATATGCAGCTTATGCTGTGTGCATTTTTCTCTTGATGGCCGTACTTTTAGTTGGAAAGCTGGTTGCAGGATCCAAACGGTGGTTGGTCTTTGGCCCCATTTCATTCCAGCCATCTGAATTGGCAAAAGTGGCCGTGATTCTTGTACTGGCACGATATTATTCGAGAACTGCTAGTATCAAAGGAATGCGGATTCGTGACTTGGTGATACCGATGCTGATGATAGCTGTACCTTTTGCTCTCATTGTCAAACAGCCCGATCTTGGTACTGCGGTGATGATTCTACTGATTGCAACGAGCTTGACAGTGTTTGTAAAGATTGAAAAATATGCAATGATTGCCATCGTTACTTTCGGAACTGTAACAATTCCTCTGGTCTGGTTAATGCTGAAAAATTATCAAAAACAGAGAATATTGACGTTTTTAGAACCTGATCGAGACCCTTTGGGTGCGGGTTATCATATCATTCAGTCCAAAATTGCCATTGGATCAGGAATGCTTTCAGGAAAAGGTTTTCTAAAAGGTACACAAAATGCTCTTTCATTCTTGCCAGAGCATCAAACGGATTTTATATTTTCTGTACTAGCGGAAGATTGGGGTTTAATCGGATCTGCAGCATTATTGTTTATTTTTTTACTACTTATTTTCTGGAGTTTGAACATTGCTCATGGCTGCAGAGACCCTTTTGGATCACTTTTGGCGATAGGGATTACTGCATTGATCGGTTGGGAGGTTTTCATCAATATAGGGATGGTAATGGGATTGATGCCGGTAGTAGGAATTCCATTGCCGTTTATTAGTTATGGTGGTTCTGCTATCCTCTGTATGATGCTTTGCATGGGAATACTTATGAACATCAGTATGCGCAAATATTTGATAGATTGAACCAATCTTACAAGAAATGGTTTCAAGGGACTTTTCACAAAAATAAAATGTAAAATAAGAATTAAGATGTTTATAAATAATGATAACTGTCCTATATTTCCGAAGGTTGAAAAAAAAATAAAAAACTTTTGACAATATGTTCTGGCAGATGTTATAGACCCCAAGTCTATATTGAGATATTTGAAGTTTATTATTAATCGCTGTTTATCAACTATAATTCAAGTAAAATGGAGGGCACACGTATGATTAATGTTGATGGGTCGGTTTTTATCCAGATCGCCAATTTTATTTTTTTGATTTGGATAATGAACATGATTTTGTATAAACCCATACGTAAGGCGCTT
>CAYQKZ010000079.1:0-11519 GCA_964418135.1 uncultured Desulfobacterales bacterium | reverse complement strand
CCCCCAGCGGGGGGAGGCTGGGAGGGGGGCCGGAACGATGATCAATGCCAAAAATAGGAACGGAAGCCCTCCCAGATTTTCTGTCGTCCCTATGGAACTAATACTATTCATTATCGTTGACCCGGCAATGAATTTCCGGGCTATTTTCGATTGGAGTGGACCAAGTTAGAACCAGACCCGGAGATATTATGAAGACAATATCAGATAATTTATATGTCATCACCGCCGGTATGCTTTTCATCGGCCTGTTTTCGGTTATGCCGTGTGTCGGTTACGGTCAGGCCCTCGGCGCCTCCGGTACAACGTACTATGCCTGCGACTGCGGCACGGACGCGGACGCGGCATGTGTTGCCGGCAATGACGGTGCAGCGGGAACCACTCCCGAAACGGCCTGGAAAACGATTGAAAAAGCGCGCCTGGCATTCGCTGGACTGTCTGCCGGAGACACCATTGCCTTCTGCCGGGGAGGATCCTTCACCGTAGACGGACATGACTGGGAAAACCATAACTGCCGGGCCGAAACCCCATGTACATTGACCGACTATGTTCCTGCATGGGCAAGTAGTAATACGAAGCGAGCCCTTGTCATCAGTCCGGTCGACAGAACCGCATTTTCATTTACCGACAGCGCCTATGCCGATCATGAGGAAGGGTATATCGTTTCCAATCTCGATGTCCGGGGAACTGACGGTACCGGCATCGGATTCTTTTTTTTCAACGATATCGACGATGTGATCCTGACCGATCTGATCATCAGCCGATTCGATATCGGCGTACTGATTCAGGGCAGCAATCCACCCAATCCTTACAGCGACGGCCGCAATGAACGGATCACGCTGAAAAACTCCCGGATTGTAGACAATGCCAGTCAGGGATTCGAAGGAAGCTGTAACGGATGCGCCGTCCTGAACAACGTTTTCGACAACAACGGATACCGGGGCGAAATCTTCTACCATAACCTTTACTGGGACGGCGCCTCGGAAAGCGCCGACGGGCGCATTATCGGCAACACCCTGTCCCGGTCGGCCATGGTCGGCAACATTTGTCATAGCGTTTCGCTGATCGTCCACGGTAAACACCGGAATCTGACGATCGAACGGAATATTTTACAGGAAGCAACGGGTGCGGCGGGTATGGAGTGCTGGGGGATCGCCGTGGATACAGGCTATCAGAGTGCGGAAGGGTTTTCCGGACTGGTGATCCGGGGAAATATCATCAAGA
Organism: uncultured Desulfobacterales bacterium; assembly: GCA_964418135.1. Lineage (GTDB taxonomy): Bacteria > Desulfobacterota > Desulfobacteria > Desulfobacterales > Desulfatirhabdiaceae > RAAP-1. Next base: position 10,298 of record CAYQKZ010000079.1, on the reverse strand, counting down.
ATATGGGCAATGTCGGGATCGGTCTGAACGCCTGTACCGACTGTCTGATCGAAAGAAACCGAATCATTCAGGAAAATGCGTTTTCCACTGCGGCCATCGCCATCCCAGATCGGGAACGAAGTATCGAAGACACCCCCATGAACAACGTTACCGTCCGCAACAACCAGATCCGGTTATCCAGCCCGATCAACCAGACCGCGCTGATCCTCGGCGGCGAAGGCACCGGCCACATCAGTACAGGAAATGCCGTAACATACAGCGGTGAAAGCACCAACTGGAGCTGCTTTGGCTATCCCCTTCCCCTATATTCCTACACAACCATAGACAAAAATATCTGCCGATTTCCATTTGCAGCCGCCGGTAAATGGGAAGCGGCAACCGGTTCTCTGGCCGAATGGCAGGCCGTCTCCGGTTTCGATCGCCACTCCGTCCGGCGATAATTCATATCAACGGCCCCGCAGGACGCAGACTACGAGCCGCCAGGTTTCGATATGCAGCGGACGTTGTTTCATGACATTCCAGGCATATTTCCGGGCTGTCGGCAGATAGCCGGCCTTCAACGCCCACCATGCCCATTTTGTATGGGCATCCGCTGGATCCCGCCGATCCGATTCCGGATGGGGATGGTCTTGCAGAGCCGGACAGTCCAGACCTCTGCGCAGACACGCATCCTGAATGGCGCGACGGGCAGAATCAGCCTGTTGACTCCCCTGCCGGTATCCGATACTGGACAGGTGCTGCCGGTATTTCAACAGCACTTCCGGCAGATTGACCAGCCTGCCGATCTCTGCCAGACGCAGGAACAGATCGAAATCCTCGGCGCTGGGATATTCCGCACGATATCCCCCCGCCTGGTCCATGGCGGATTTGCGGACAGCCGCTGTCGGCTGAAAAAAAGCGGCATCGATACCGCCCATGTTGGTCGAATCGATTTGCTCATGACTGAAACAACCACCCATGACGGTAATCGGCATATCTTCCGCATCGATCAGCAGTATCCGGGAACCTACGGCCACACAGTCCGGGTGATCATCCAGATACCGCATCTGCTTGTCGAAACGATCCGGCAGACAGATATCGTCGGAATCCATCAATATGAGAATATCCGCCTTCGCCAGCCGGTTTCCCTCGTTTCGCGTCGCGATAATCCCTCTGTTGGGCCAGTGATACACCCTGCATCGACTGTCTGCAGCCTGGTACCGATCGAGAATTTCGGATGATCCGTCATTGCTGCCGTCGTCGAGGAGCAGCACTTCAAAATCGGTAAACGTCTGCCCCAGAACGGAATCGAGCGCTTTTTCGAGATACTTCACGGTATTGAATACAGGGATGATCACGCTGGCAGCAGGTCGTGACGCACGGTTCAAGTCGGACATGACACGCTCCTGATTGAAAATTGCAAATGAAAAAACGAAGCTCAACCCAGCAGCAGGGCGATACCTTTGCCGATAAGCGCTCCTGCAGGAAGCGCCGGCAAAACCATGAACTCCCGTTTGATATCGAGGATGCCATTCACTTTTTTATAATAATAGGTAACGGGGATACTGAAAAATGCATTGGTAGCGATCACCCAGATCGCACCGTCGAATCCATAGTATTTGAATGCAATCGGCAAAAGGACATACAGAGGTGGTATTCTGCTGCCGATCAGGGGAATCAGCACCCGCGGAACGCCCCGCGCCATATAGTATTGCCCGGTAACCCCGAAACGGTTCTCGAACAGCGCCAGAGACAGTATTTCCAGCATCGGCCCGGCAGCCGCATAGCGGCCGTCATACAGAAGATCGATGATCACATGGCCGGAAAAGAACAGGATGCCGGTCAGCAGGAGCAGAGCGATATCGACCGGCATCCGCAGCTTGTAATATTTGCTGCGTACTTCCTCCGGTTTGTCTCGGATCACTTCACTCAATAAGGGAAACGAGATGTTGTCGATCAATTTTCCGGCCACCTGCTGGATGGACGATATCATCAGGTACGCAATGGAATAAAGGCCGAGTATTTTGGCATCGACCAGCCCCCCCAGCATCAGGCGATCCCCGCTGGCCAGCAGAAATCCGAGGATGGAAGACAGAAACACCCACTTTCCATAACCGATAATTTCTCGAAAACACTCGCGATCCCAAGCTATCCCGTTTTTCGGACCATGCAACAGCACATGGCTGAGGATGACCCGCACCCCGATCGAAACCAGTGCGCCCGTTACCAGGGCCCAGATCGATCGATCCACCATGGCCCAGGCCAGCATACTGCATAGGGCTGCAAACTGACTGGCCAGCTCGATCTGGGTTACCAACCCCAGTTCGAGTTTACGGCGGGCAAGCGCCAGTTTGTTGGACTCGAATCCGGATATCAGCGGAGAAAACGCCAGCGCCGAAACAATGGCCGGCAGATAGGGATGGGCATAGACGCTGTCTGCCGGCAGCAGATGATATGCGTCGGCAATATAGAGCCCCAGAGCGATCAACAAGGCGGCCAGACAAAGAATGGCGCCCCGGATGATCTGAACGACCCATGCGGTATTCAGAAAAACGGGCTCTTCCCCGCGACGGCTCTGGATGATGCTCTGACCCAGACCGAAATCCGAAAACAGAGCCAGCCCGTAGAGGACGATGTTGGCGATGGCCATGACGCCGAACATCTCCGGCACCAGCAGACGGGTCATGATCAGATTGCTGCCCAGCCGAAGGCCCTGGCCCACCCCATATCCGATCAATGTCCAGGCACCGGCGTGAAGGGCCCGGCTTTTCATTGATTTATTTAAATTTTGTATCATTGTTTTCATGACTTATCATCCTGCACAAATCCCTGTCAACAGGTGTTTGATCCAACCATTTTCAGATGTTCATGATGAAGTGATATTCCCAGATGAGGGGGCACAAATGATTGACATCGTATAGTTCCTGTTATAGAAAAGAAGAAATAAATCATGAGCAAGAAAACATCGTGCAAACAACTTTAAAATCCATTGTAAACTGGCTGATATTTCTGTTTATTGCAGCAGTTGGTACTTTTTTCGCAGACCGGATGCAAAACGATATTTCTGCAGGTGAAATCAAGAACCCCCAACCGAGAGTCGCTGAAATGCCCCTCCCGACCCCATTCTGGCAGGCAATGCATGAAACCGGCAATCTGGAAGAATACAGTTGGTGGAAAACGGAAGGGGTTCCCAGCGGCACCCTGAACGTAGTCCCAGATCCAACCGGATCGGAACATGGATTTGTCCTCAGAAGTGAAATCACCCGTTCTTCTCCACCACCCGGAGACAGCCATCGGCTTTACCCGGTGATTATGCTGCAGAAATGTTACCGCGGCGGCTATACCTCCACATTCAGCGTGTGGGCCGATCTGCCGCCGTATTCGTCGGAACGGGGGTGGATCAGCTTTGCCACCTATTCCAATCAGTCGGGGTGGAAAGATCTTTTTGGAATCAATCTCGGCAGGGAAGACGGTCAGGATCGTCTGGTGCTGTTTCATGTACCGGAATTCGGAAAAGGGGATTTCACCCGCTTTTCGTCCATTCCGTTTCCAATGAAACAATGGGTTGTTATCACGGTCAAAGTCGATAACACGGGGATCATGCTGTTTCAGAACGACCGGTTGGTTGCGGAAGCAAAAAAAAAATGGGGAGCCGACGGTGTCAGTCTGTGTGAGGCGCATTGGGGTCTTTACGGCCAGGGAAAAACAGCAGGCGGTATCCTGTTGAACGACGATCTGTCCATCACTTTCGAGCGGCCGTATTCAGACAACATTTTGATGATCCGGCCGGATCACCGCAAATCGGGAACAGTAACACCTCCATGAACATTCTAATGACATCCCTGCTGGATATGCAGCGCGACAGAAACGGTGTCGTTACCGTGGCCCAGGAATTGCGTCATCTGCTTGAAGCCGCCGGACACCCGGTGCAGATGATAACCCCCAGCAATGCCGCTTTCTCTGATCAGGATATGATTCTTCGCATTATCCGCCGGTTCTGGCGACTGACGCAATCCCCCGCCGCTTTTCTTCTCCACCTTTTGTTGACAACCAAGCAATTAAGCAGACGCATCGTCTCCGAAGCCCACGACATCGATGCCGTCATCGCTCACGACGTACTGACCGCAGACGCCGCACTGTCCGCCGTTGCCGGAAACTGTCCGATCCTTCTGATCTGTCATTTCTGGACAAAACCATGGGAAGAATTCTCCGATGCGGGGCTGTTGCCCGCACAAGGCATCACCATCACCCATTTGCGCCACAGAATGGAGAAAGTACTCGACCATCCCCGGATCACGTTGGTGCCGGTTTCGCAGCGTAATGAAAAACTGGTGCGCGACATGGTGCCCAATGCACCGCCGCACAGAATTCAACTGGCTTATCCAGGGGTCTCGCGTCCGATTGCCGAAGTAACGTCTACGCCGCACGCCGATGGTGTTCCCACACTCATCAATGTCGGAAAACTCGATCGTCGCAAAAATCAGCAGATCCTGCCACCGGTGGCATCGGTACTGAAAGAGATGGGGTTTCCCTGCCGTTTTCTTCTGGTCGGACCGGGTAACCCCGAAGAAAAATATCGGATCGAAGCGATGGCAGCCAGTCTTGGCGTCGATGACCGATTCACCTTCACCGGTGAGCTGGATCGTAAAGCCGTCTTCAACCTGATGACTCAGGCCGATCTCTACCTGCACACATCCCTGGAAGAAAGTTTCGGGATGACGCTGGTCGAAGCCATGGCCTGCAATCTTCCCGTTATGGCATTGGCGTATGAGGCGCTGAACGAAATTCTTCCGGATACCCCGGAAGCGGTCATCCCTCGGGATTCCACGCCAGAGCAGATTGCCGCCAGGATCGCTCCGCTGCTGAAAGATACCCAAAGGCTCAATGACTTGCAGGCCCGCCAGCACGTCGTGTACGAACGCCGATTTTCCGCGGAAGCATTCGTCTCCCGCTATCTGGAAATCATTGCCAATGCCTCCGGGATGAACTCATGAAAAACGCTATCGCCTATCTGGCCCCCGAAATCCCGTCTCTTTCCGCCACATTCGTCACCCACGAAATTCTGGCCCTTAATAAACGCGGTGTTCAGGTTCTGCCGGTGTCGGTACATCGACCGGCTGCTCCGGCATTGGATCGAGATGCCCGAAGCCTGGAACCCCACACCTTTTATCTATACCCGCTTGGCGCTGTCTCGTTTCTGACCGCACTGGCGCATCAGATGGCCGCACACCCCGCCCGCACGGCAATGGCGCTCCGGTTTTGCCTTGCCGACATCTGCAACATTGGCTGTTTCACCCGAAACGCTGCCGGCCTGGCATACCGTTTCCTGGCAGCCGCACGGCTGGCGTGCATTCTCGAAAAAAACGACTGCCGCCATCTGCATGTCCATTTTGCCCATGTTCCAACCGACATCGCCATGTATGCCGCCGTGATGGCCGGTATCGGCTTCAGCTTTACATCACATGCCAACGATCTTTTCCAGCGGGGATGGCTGCTTCGGGAAAAGGTTGAACGGTCTCTGGCCGCCATGACGATTTCACGGTTCAACAAGAATTTTCTGGAAAAGCTGGGCGCCCCGTCAGATAGAATCCACATCGTCCGCTGCGGCGTCACCAGACAGTTACCGCCGGTGGAGAGACATCTCGTCACTGTTCCACGAATCGGGTCTTTGGGCCGGCTGGTCGAAAAAAAAGGCTTCGATGTGCTGATTCAAGCCGCTGGTATCCTGGCCCGTCGGGGAAGAGAATTCATCCTGGAAATCGCCGGAACCGGCCCGCTGCTGCCTGAATTGCAAACATGTGCCGAACAGGAAGGGCTGGGAAGCCGGGTCCGATGGATCGGCCCGATCGCCAACGACCGGGTGCCGGAATGGCTGTCCGGCCTCGATTTCTTTGTCCTGGCCTGCAAACCAGACATAAACGGGGATATGGACGGCATTCCGGTCGTTCTGATGGAGGCGATGGCCACGGATGTGCCGGTGATTTCAACCGCGATTTCCGCCATTCCAGAACTGATTCAAGACGGTGTTTCCGGACTTCTGGCCGATCCGGGGAATGCCGATGATCTAACGGCAAAGATCGAACGGATGCTGGATGATCCTGAACTGCGGAAACGCTGCATTTCGGGCGGTCGTACCATGACGGAAGCTGAGTTTTCCGAAGCAACGAACATCGAGAGGCTTGTCGAATTGTTTTCGATTATCACGGATCGGCCGAATGAATGATTTCTCAGCGGAACACATGAAAATCCTTTCTTTTTCGTGTAGTTCGTGTATTCCGTGATAAAATAATTTTTTCATGTTACATGAAACGGAGGATTAGCTTGAACACCACAACCAATCGTCGTATCGTCATCGTGGCACCGGTGCGGGATGAATCGCAGTATCTTCAGGGGACCATCGATTCCATCGTTTCTCAGAAACTCAAACCAGTGGAATGGATACTGGTGGATGACGGCTCTACCGACAACACCTTTGCCATTGCCAGGAAAGCATCCGAGGAATACCCCTGGATCCGGGTGGTTCAACGTAAGGATCGCGGGGTACGGGCCGTGGGCCCGGGGGTTGTCAACGCCTTTTATTTTGGCTATGACCAGGTTCAAACCATCGACTACGATTACATCTGCAAAATGGATGGCGACATCGAAATCGGTCCGGATTATTTCTCCACACTGGTTGCGTATTTCGAGAAAGACCCGTATCTGGGTTCTGCCAGCGGCAAACATTTCATCGAAGAAACGGATGGTTTGGTGGAAGAGCGCACCAGTGATGAAATGGTGGCCGGGATGGTCAATTTCTACCGTCGGGAATGTTTCGAGGCGATTGGCGGGTTCGTGCGTCAGGTACACTGGGATGGTATCGCCTATCACCAGGCCCGGATCGCAGGGTACCGGACCCGCAGCATTCGAAATCCAAAGCTCAACATCATTCACAAACGGCAGATGGGCTCGTCGCACAAGGGTATCTGGCACGGCCGGATGCGGTGGGGCCGGGGTCAATATTTCATGGGCACCCATCCGTTCTATATCCTGCCGATGGGTTTCTACCGGATGCTGGAAAAACCTTTCATCATCGGCGGTCTGGGCATCATTGCCGGGTATTTCAAAGCCATGAAGGAGAACATGCCGCGTTTTGAAGCACAGGGATTCCGGACATCGCTGCACGCCTGGCAGTTCGAGAAGCTGAAGATGGGCAGACGGCTGGAACGGATACCCGATCCGCCGGAAGGGTCTTATCCATGAAACCGGCCGAAAAACTGCTTTCCGTCATCATCGTCAGTTTCAACACCCGGGATGTCACCCGCGAATGCCTGAACCGCTTGTTGACATATGGTGAGGGCCTCGACATGGAAGTCATCGTCGTGGACAACGCCTCCACCGACGACTCGGCCGATATGGTGGCATCGGAATTTCCGCAGGTGACACTGCTGAAGTCCGAAAAAAACCTGGGGTTTGCCGGCGGCAACAACATCGGACTGCGTGCGGCCGCGGGCCGGTTTCTGCTGCTGCTCAACTCCGATGCCTACCTTTTTCCGGATACCCTGTCCCCCACCCTCCAGGCCATGGTGGATCACCCGCAGTGGGGCATTTTAGGTGTTAAGCTCGTGGGAACGGATGAGAAGATGCAGCCGTCCGCCCGGATGCTGCCGTCCGCCTGGACCAAATTTCAGGTCATTTCCGGAATTGCCTCAAAATTTCCGAGCTGCCCGTTTCTGGGCGGGCCGGATTACACATGGTGGGATCATTCGACCGAAAAAACGGTTGGATGGGTACCGGGGGCCTTTTTTCTGATCCGCCGGGAAGTCATCGACACCATCGGTCTGTTGAACGAAAAACGCTATTTTCTGTATTTCGAAGAGATCGAGTTCTGCCGACTGGCTGCCAGGGCCGGATGGCCTGTGGTCTTTTATCCGCACGCCCGATGCATCCACCTGGGCGGACAAAGCTCGGAATCCACGGGCCGGGTTACCCGGTCCGGACGACAGTTGACTTATCTGCGCATCCAGAGCGAGTTGCGCTACTACCGCGCCAATTATGGCCTGTGCGCGGTTCTGCGTGTCGCCGGGGTCGAGCTGTTCTGGAACGCCGTTGTCCGGCTGAAAAACACCGTCATGCCGGGAGAGGCCGCCCGCCTCAAATGTGAAGATGCCGACCGGACGATATCCCTGATCATCGCAACCCTCAAAAACGATGGATTCGGCAAAGAACTGACCGGAGACGGCATGCCGACGCCACCTCCGGAATCCAGATTGGATACGCCGATCGACACGAGTTCAGACGGGCTTCCCCCCGAGGCCCTCGAAAACCGGATCATCAACGATGACCGGCATCTTCTTACCCATATCCGGCGGGATTTCCGCACCAATTTCCGCGACTGGGGCCGGCAGGGATTCTGGGCCATGCTGGTTTACCGTTTCGGCCGATGGCGCTACACCCTCCACAACGGACTGATCCGAAAGCCGTTGTCCCTGCTCTACAAATTTTTCTACAAGATCGTTCAGATTCTGACCGGCATCGAGCTGCCCTGTGAAGTACCGGTGGGCAGGAACTTTCGGATCGACCATTTCGGAGATATCATCATCAGCGGATTTGCCCGGTTCGGAGATAACTGCATCGTTCGAAACGGGGTAACCGTCGGGTTGAAACGCATCGACGAGTTCCATGCACCGCAGATTGGCCATCACGTCAACATCGGAGCCGGCGCCAAAGTACTCGGTAAAATCACTGTCGGCAACAACGTGGATATCGGCGCCAATGCCGTGGTCCTGATCGATGTACCGGATAACCACATGGCCGTCGGCATTCCGGCCAGGGTCTTTGCGAAGAAACCCCAAGACACGCAGTCGGAATATCCCCATGACGCCTGATTCCCTGCCAGCCATCGATATCGTCATCATCGGCATCAATGTAGAGAAATATCTCGGCGACTGCATCGCATCGATCCGTGCAGCGGATTACCCTCAGGAATTGCTGAATATCATTTATGTGGATGGCGGCTCCAAGGATATCAGCACCACAATCGGAGAGGCTGCCGGCATCCGCGTGATCCGACTCGATAACCCCTGCCCTACCCCCGGCCGAGGCCGAAACGCGGGAATGGTAGCGGCAACGGCTCCTTTCATCCAGTTTCTGGATGCCGATACGATCCTGCACCGCAGTTGGCTCAAAACCGCCCTGCCCTGTTTCGATGAAACCATCGTGGCTGTCTGCGGCAAACGCAGCGAACGCCGGCCGGATTTAAATTTCTATCACCGGATCGCCACCGTGGAATGGTTTTATGAACAGGGTCCCTGCCGCTATTTCGGCGGAGATGTTCTGGCCAGACGGGAACCGCTGACAGCCATCGGCGGTTTCGATGAACACCTGGTGGCCGGTGAAGAACCGGACTTGAGCTGTCGTCTGCGGCAGCAGGGATGGACCATCTGGCGGACGGATGCAGACATGACCCTGCATGATCTGAACATGACACGTTTTTCGCAATACTGGAAGCGGGCTTTCCGCAGTGGCCACGCATATGCTCAGATAGGCATCCGGTATGTGCGGACACCGGAAAAACTCTGGATGCGCGAACTGCTCAGAATCAGCACGATGGCCGTGCTGCCGTTGCTGATTTTTTTGATGGTGGGTGGGCGCCTGGGGCTGCCGTCATCAGCGATGGTATTGGCTCTGATCGTGATCCTGAAACCGATCGTCCGTATTCCGGACACCATGCGGCGGTGCGGCGCAAGCCTCGGCAGGGCGGTGGCGTATGCGCTTCATGCATCGTTTATAGTCTATCCCCAGTTTTTTGGCATACTGCGTTTTCTGCTCTCCCCGCTGCTGGGGCCGGTGGTGAATCGGAGGTAATCATGAACGCATTCAAAGATCAGGAACTATTCGATACCCTTTACCGAACCTATGCACGAGACAACTTCCGTCAGCAGCTCTATTTTTTTCACAAGAGAATGGGCTGGCAGACCGTGGTCGGCGGGGCGGAACTGGCCAAACGAGTACTGGACATCATCGTATCCGGCACCCTGTTACTGGGGCTGATGCCGTTTTTCCTGTTGATTGCCCTGATCATCCGGATCGAGTCTCCGGGGTCTCCGTTCTTTGCGCAGACCCGTGTCGGCCGCTGGGGAAAGCCGTTCAAAATGTATAAATTCCGTTCGATGGTCACCCAAGCCGAGGCGTTGCTCAACGAACTGAAAGACCGGAATGAATCCGAGGCAGGGGTTATCTTCAAGATCAAAAAAGACCCGCGGATCACGCGGGTCGGAGCATTCATCCGAAAAACGTCCATCGACGAGCTGCCGCAGTTGTGGAACGTATTCAAGGGGGAG
>CAYQKZ010000078.1:0-11573 GCA_964418135.1 uncultured Desulfobacterales bacterium | reverse complement strand
CTGGCAGCGTTCACCGATTTTTTCGAAATCGTCCGGCCGCCAGTTCGAGGCTTGTTCTGGCGAAATGTTATAACGAGCTACATATGTGCAGAATTCATCCCACAAGCCTTTTTCACGACCCATTTTTTCTTTTTCGGCGCAGACTTCGCACAGAAGCCGTACATTCTCTTGAAATCCTTTCATGGCCACAGCCATACCCGAGCAACTCTCGCATTCTCGTACATATCCGGTATGCAGGGAAGGGCCGAGCAACTCAATTTTTTGATACTTATTTTTTTCGAGTTCGTGAAAAGCCTGTTTTAATGAAGTGCCGTAATTGTCGATCAGTGGGGCCTTTCCTATGACAATCTGCAGCGCACCGCCGCTTCGGCGGTATACTTCTCCCTGAATCGCTTGAAATTCATCAAGAATGTTTTCATGGGTATCTTCAATGATAAACTGAGCCGCACCACCACCGGCAAATACACAGCTACTGCGGGCTGCGCCAAATCTTTTCTTGACCCGTTCAGGGATCACATACCGATTGAGATTGTCTAGCAAGGCACTGGCCCCACGGATTTCGACCAGTTTGTCTGTGCCGAAAACATAGCCTTTGATTCCCGGCACATCCATCACTACCAGATGTTTTAACGCGTTGGTCATCATGGTCGCTCCTCATCTCCTGTTGTGTTGTAGAAATACGAAATTATCAAAGAATCAAGTCCCCAGCACCACCCGACCCAACCCCATCGATGCCCCCTTGCCCACATGAAGCAGGGCGGCGGCCTGCCACCAGGCGTCGAGTCCGTTCGGTGGTGTGTCGCAGCAGGCAGACCCGATCAGCCCGCCCATCATCACCTTGCGGTGTTGCCGGTTGGAAAAACGGGTATAATCTACCCATTGAAGATCATCGGAAATTTGAGAAGTCGGCTCAAATCGGGTTTGCAGTTTCAAAAATGTTTCTCGACCCAGGGGGGTGCCAGTATGAAACAGACAGTTCAATGCTTCCAGTCGGCTGGCAATTGTCGTGAAATAAAACGGCCAGACCATTTTTTCGATATATTTTCCCTGCTTCCTTAACCGAACCGGCGTTAGAAAAAATACCTGGGAAGCTGTTGTTTTCGGGGCTTTCAGAATCCAGTCTTCAAGTGGAAACGGTCCGGCTACATCGGCAATTGCCTCTGTATTGAGCGAAAGTTCCTGCCGGCGACCATCAGGCAGCTTTTCCGATAATCCGTTGATGGTATATGCATTTCGATTGGCGCCAAGGCCGACAGACTTTCCTTCCTGTATCGCTGCAACGACAACCGGAAGTAATTTTGTGCATTCGCCGACCAGGGTGATTTCAAGCTCATCCTGGCCATTATTCGTCGTGGGAGGCGGATACAGGATATAACCCCTTGGCGCATCCTTGATATCCGGGCGGCTTGCCCCCTTTTCAAAGAGCATGAAATAGGGACAGTTGCCTTTGATCTGGCATGGCTGGCAGAGAGGCAGTTCGGTGAAAGGGCAGATCAAACGTCGCAGTTCCCAGCCGATCAATCCCCGCCAGGCCGACCCCAGATAGTAGGGCAGGCTGGATCGATTTTTGATGCGGACAGTGAAGTTGATCTTTAAAATGGGTAACCCGCCAAACAAAATTGACGGCCTTAGCATATCGAAATTTGCGGATAGATTCATAGTATAGGATTTTCAACCTCGCATTAGAAATAGAGACTTATATCCATTACAAAGCATTTTTCCGTGTTTTCATCAATAAAAATTTAAGGATCTGCTGATAATGGTCAGAAAAACCAATGGTTCAAAGATGCAAGGAATATGTCGTTCATCTTTATCGATATATGCGCCTTGCATCATAATTTAAATTCCTTTCCCAGATCGACAGACGAAGAATCCATTGACTGTGTTTAGGGAATAGGCATTTTTCGGCCATTCCCGACCGATAACACAGCGAAGTTATTTTTCTGCATGTCTATAGCAGTAGTCGAAGGCGCGATTCAATATGTGACATTTTTTTAGGTAAGGTTTTCATCTCATCACCGTAAACGCACCAAATCGGCTGTGGAGAATCTGCACCCAAAAACTTTATCTGGAAAGCTAAAACCAGAAAATTTCGCAGTATTGACAATAAAAGATATGAATGATAGCAGGTGAAATGTTTGATTTTGCCGAATACGCAAGCAGCGCATACCGGTTGAAATACGGGCAGATGTCATCCATCTTGTGCATCCCCCCTCAAAAATGAATGGTGAGCCATGAAAGAATCGAAGGATGATAAGCAGACGCGGTTGGCCAGAGATTTGGCATTGGCTGACGATATCTGCCGAGAAATCCGCAATGACCATCCACAGGCGTTGAATGCCCTGTATGATGAATATCACACTTTTTTTATCAAATTTACCACGAAAAGGCTGTTGAAATATTCTGTCATATCAAGCTTTATCAACACAGATCCCGAACTGTCGCTTGAAATTGTGCAGGACTTCTGGTCCAATCTGATGGACGGCGATGATATCTGCGGATACAAGGCTCAGAATGACATTTCCTTAAAAAGCTATCTTACCCGAAGACTTTTATTTCGCACAATTGATGCCTATAGGCGTTTGCTCCGGCGAGATAGGCGATTTATTGCCAATAATGATGATCCGGATAAACCAGACACTTTTATCCAGCGAAGTGATGCGTTGCAGGCACAAGAACCTGAAATCGACACCCCAGGTCAAGAGAATATCAAAATAATGAATGCAGCACTGGATATTCTCTCGGATATTCGTCCGAATGATGCCAGCTTGGTTCGTTATATCATGATGGAAAAAACTTATGATGAAATCGCTGTGATTTATGGCGCAAGCTCCGAGTCGGATATCAAGAGAAAGAGTGCTGCGCTGCGCCAGCAGTTTTTACGCGCCAAGGCCCGTCTGCGAATCATTATCGAGCGATTGACAGAAGAAGCCGGCAAATAACGCCATAACCCAGTCACAAATATCCTTGATCGATCGACTATTATGGAGAAAGCGCAATGAATCACCCGCGGCGATTTCAGTTTCAGTTTTCACCCTGTGCTGTCGTTTGTCCGGAAGAAAATGCAGAGCAGACAGATGTCATCATATTTACAAATAATTATAAACTGCGGGCGCACGCCATCGGGCATTTTGCCAATACCGAAGAGATGAAGCATTGGTCCATGCTGCTTGAGTGGGATTTGAATGTTTTCAGCGCCTGTATCGACAGATTGAAGAACTTGGGATGTTCCTTTTTTGATCTTAACATGGGTCATCTGCCCCCGTGCAATGACGCTTCATTTCGATGCCCGCTGGCTGTTAACTGTGGCGAAGTGGTTACGCCTTTGGAGGAAGCCTACAGTCAGGCCATCCAGAAGATTATCGGTGAAACCGGCAATCTGCCGCGATACAGCCGGTTCGCCGATCGTCTAAATGGATATTTCTGCTGGCTGTTTTCCAATCAGAGTATTCTGATCAAAATGGTCTGGAGCCATGATGTCTATAAAGTCATGACTGCTTATAAACCCAGGCAGGGAGGCAACTTGCCATTTAAAGCCATCTTGAGCCATACGATCAGTCGTATTCAATCCGAGGCCGGCGCGCAACTTATATGGTGCGATCAAACGACATGGGGGCTGGATCAGGGTGATCCGGAAAATGATCCCCTACAAAAAGAAAACCGTAAAAAGCAGAAAACTGCCGCTCGCCCGGGTCGGTACATCCGGGGCGGCGGTCAGAACTGGCGACAGTATCTGAATCAGGAACAGGCGTAAGGCAAATTTTTCTCTTACGACTCTTTGTACTTTAACACGTCTTCGCGTGAAGATATTTTAAAGGTAATCGTATGAAATTCACACATGCCGGCCATAACACAGACTGGGAAGCCTGTTTTGAGAATGCCACAGAGGATATCAGCAATTATGACAATTTGCTGAAGGTATTGGAAAATGCCCATTTCAGCGCAGACAGCGGGCACGGGCTTGTCTCTTGTCTGAGTTGCCGGTCCCGTGGTATTCATGCCTTAAATATCATCCAGCAAAACAATCCTCCCGATGAATACCGGGTGTACCACAATAAACTTCAGTTGCTGATGGAGGCAGTCGATTTTCGGCTGAACCGGCTGCTGAACGACAATTCAGAATTCGTCATTTCGCTTTTTTTGCCAAAAGGTGATTTATGGGGTCAGGTGGGTCATCTGGAACGTCAGTTGAAAGCCCTGCGCCGGGCTTTTCAGGACTGGTTGTTGTTCCATGAAGAAACCGATCCGCCGGATGATACGCTGCGAGATCTGGCGGCAGACTTTCTGCTGCCATTTGCCGAGTTCTACCGCGTATCCGAAGATGCGCCGCCTTCGTTCAATGAGCTTGCAGATTTTCAGTCCTGGCGCTCCCGCTTTTCTGAACTGGATTGCCAATTCCAAGCATGTTTCGGATACCTGCAACCTGTTTCGGATATGCTTACCCTGTTTTGGCAGCGGGAAAATCATGCTGATTTCTGGTGGCTGACTCGAAAGCCAGATATGGCGGAGGTTATGGAACCGGAACTGTCTGATGCCTGGCTTCAGGATATCGGTCGTTCTGGAATCATACCCTCCGGCGAGGTATGTCCGGAAAGCGATATGGTCATCGCATATGCTTTCCATGAGCTGATGGGGCAGAAACGTCTGGCTGTGCAGAACCATGTCCGATCCTGTTCATTTTGTCTAAATCTGGTGCTGGATCTGCGGGTGGCGCAGGATGAGGCCAGACAGGACAGCCGGCAGCCGGTGGATTTGATGCAGTTTTTATCCACTGCCCAGAAAAAGCATGACCTGGATGCTGTATCCGAATGGCGGCACATCCCAGCTACGCCTTTTTTTCGGGAGTTAAGCAGCCGTTTTGGCGAAATATTGAACTGGCCCCAATCCATTCCGGCCTCATTGCAAAACATCCTGGAACTGCTGTTCGCAACACCATTCAAGGAACAGGCCCTTCCGCAGATGGCCTCGGATCATGACGGCGATATAATCATCGCCAAGCTGATCACCCTCGATGCGGGCGGCATTCAGAACATATCGCCAGTAACCGTCATCATTAACCACCTGGCGCAAACAGATGACGGAATCGTTATCAGCGGAGAGCTACCATCCGAATTTCAAGCGATTCCCGATATTGATTTTGGCTGGCAGTGTCCGGATAATTCCGTCCGAATACTGAAAACCAAACATCTGGAGCGTAAAGGCATCTATTTTGTGGCGAGTCTTGAAAAATCATCTGCAGACGGAATGGATGGCGGCATTCGGATTGTCATGGTGCGGAAGAACTCACAAAGTCAATTAACCCCATAAGCATAAGCTCCAACCCAAAATGGATAAGAACAGATTGAATTGCAGTTTATCGATCATGTGTTTCTCTTGCTGGGTGGGTCAGGCAAATTGATAAAATTTCCTTGCAGAACTCCTCGGCCTTTTTAATTTCAGAATCCATTAGTAACTGTATTTTCTGGTGTGCGATAGGATTTCTTACCAATTCAAGGTCTTCTTTTACTTTCTTCCAATATTTTTTATCTTTCTGAAAAATAGGCTGAAACAGGTCATCCCATGAAAATAGAATAAAATAATCAAATAATTGATGTATGTACGTTTCATCCAGGAGTGTTAAGTTCAGTGCTAAGCTGCCATACTGTTCAATATCTCTCTGATATGCACTTTCAAGCCTTACGAATATTTCGCTTAATCTGTTCTTTTTGTCTGGAATGCAGTCGTATCGATCCAGATACCCTTTAGTCCAGTTCTCACCGAAATTTTCGTTGAATATCTGTAACACAAGCAGGCGCAACTCTTTTTCGGCCTGGCTGATCAATTTCCAGGTTTCAATTTCGATCTTTTCATCCCGTTCCTTAAATTTCAAATAGTTCTGAAAGTGATGAGAAAATGCAACAAAGTATTTTTCTCCTTTTTTGATCAAGCCGTAAATGAGCAGTTCGTCAATGTCATATGGTTTGATATCAATCCTCGGCCCAAAAAGTATCTGCAAAAGATTTACAAATGTTTTATCTTCCCTGAGAAGTGCAATAAGCTGTTCATAATAATCCGCAAACTGTAGTTGCGTCTTCTTAAAAACGTTATCAATATCGATTGCCTGATTTTCCTTGAAAGCTTCAACGATATAAAAACCCAGTGATGCCAATAAAAAAGGATGTCCTCCACAATAATGCTCGATCTGCTGCATCTGTTTGTTATCGAGGTGTATCCCAACATCTTCATAAAGCCGGTAATATTCAGTAATCTCTGGGTCGTTATACATCGCCAGATATTCCTTGCCGAAAATCCCATCCAGCGTCGAGCTGACCTTGCTCTGAATTTCGATGTCTCGTATTCGTCGCCGTGATGTTGTTACAAAGGCAATTCCATACTTTTCAGCATCATATCCCAGATTTCGTAACTCTCGGAAAGCCACGGCGTCATTATGGAATTTTGTTCTGGCTTCATCAAACTCGTCTAATATAAATATGGTATAGTACCCCTTGGCACGTACGGCCTCAAAATAAAGTTCTATGTCATATTTCAAGTCATCCCAATATTTATCTTTTTCCAAAACATCCGAGGCTTTTTCTTTTATTTCATCATCAATCATTTTCCCAGAACGTTTTAACATTTCAAATGAATAACGGACTAAACTTTTAAAAAAAGCTTCCCGATTGGAAAATCCGGAAAAATCAATCCAAACAGCAATTTTGTTTTCGTTCAGCAGACAGGCTTTCTTTTGAATGATTGCCTGCATAGCCAGGCTGCTTTTACCGATTCGCGGATAACCGATTATCGCCAGATTGTTTGGCATAGGCAGATCTGTAACTGTACCTGCAACAGTTTTTAAGCCTTCAAACCTGCCGATGAAGTTTTTTCCTGTGATGATTCTGCCTTTGTTGGCAAACGGATTCGATATGTTCTTCATTTTCATTGTTCCAAAAAGTCAGAATTTTTATTTAACCATGTCATGGGTTCTCACGCTAAAAGCATGGGAACACGGGTTACGGTTTCAGCGGTACATAAACGGAAAAAAGCGTGCTTGATTTATCCATATCAGGTGCAAGGCCGTCGGCATGTCACCTGCCATCAATGGCAGAAAATGATGCTGGTTTAAAAATTGAGAGGATCGAATCAAATCCATGGCGGATTCAAAACACATTCGATGCCGATTTGTCAATAGATTGGCATGATGAAAGGCGGAAAGCGGCAGTAAAACCATCGGGTGAATGGTTTCCTCGCTCTTTTCACAAAAATGGATACTGGTCTCAAGGAAGTTATTGGCCAGGGTGGGGTTATTGAGCGCCAGCGCCAGTCTGCCCAGATTCCAGGCGATAAGCTGGCAGGGATGGCCGACCTTGAGGGGCTTGCAGGCATGTTTATCTATCAATTGCGTAACCACATCATTTTCTTCGAGACTGTTGTGATGGTCACAAGAGTCCGCCAGATAGCGTATCAATGCAAATCGCTCGAAATCGTTTTTCATCTCCTGCCAGGGTTTCAGCTCCGACCATGAATCAATCTGCAGATAGCGCCACAGGGCCTGTCTGGCCCTTCCATAGTCGCTGGCATCCAGAAATGCATAGATCAGATAGGAAAATTCCCGAATCCAATCATTTTGATAATCTGGAATTTCTCCATCTCCGAACTGGAACTGAGCTAGCTCGACATATTGGATGACCTGTTTCAGATAGGGCGGGCCACAGAATGCATAATTTTGGGCCATTGTACCATACATGCTCCCCAGCACATAGCATAACCCCCGGCTGTGATTCTGTTCATCATCCATTGCTTCCAGAAATTCAGATGGCGGATCGGGGTGAAATGTGTAGGTATTGTGACAGGAAACACACAGATTATTAATAAAATAAGAATACTCTTTGGGGTCTGCCCTGAGCGCGATCTGTCGAAATGCATATGCCTGCTCTTTCCAGTAGCGGCTTTCATCGTTATTGCCGCAATGATTGGCGCGCTTCAGATTCATCACCGACCATTTGAATGCCAGCATGGGGTGTTGTTTTCCCAGAGAACTGAAACCGATATCATTTGAGATAAACTTTCCCAGGATAGCGGCTCGATTCAAGTCCCGATTAGCGGATTCCAGACATGTTGTCAGTTTTCCGACAAGGGTTTTCACACAATCCGGATCATTTAAAATGTTCTGGACTAAAAACTTTCCGTTTTCAGAATTGATCAGCCATCCCAGCAAATCCCGATCCATCTCCAGGCAATTATTGATCAGCAGGGTTGCATCGTGCTGGATATGGTTCAACAAATCCAGATATTTTTCCCGTCCGGTTGAATAAAGCCGCGCCCACAGCCAAGCTTCTTGCAGATCGCAGACCGGTTTGATTGTCAGGCTTGCCGGTTTTTCGACAAGTGGCAGCGAGGCTTTGGGTATCAGCATCAACTGAAATTTCTGTTGAACTGCCGCCTGTGCTTTGGCTGGAATATCCGCGACGGCTTCAATCGGGAATAGTTCGGAATCACAATGAATATCACCCGTTGCAAGCAGGTGTGGTGTCAGGGGGTGATGGGTCAGTGCGGACAAAGCTGCCAGGGTTATCGGAAGTCCCAATGACCGGCCCCGAATCTGGCCGTCGTCCGGAGACTTCAGTGAAAAAGTGAAGAGGCTTCCAGGTTGTCCACTGAACGATTGCGCCGCTCGAAACGCATCGGAAACAGCCCTTAAACTAGTATGATCCAGATGATCCGACATCCAGTTCGGCCATCTCATATCGAATGAGTTCGACAAATTGCCCACCATGAAATATTGGATGGCCGATTTGCATCCATGAGGAACCACTGCCACCGGGATCAGTCGCCAGTTGCCGGCTCCTTCGAATAGTTGCACCGGAAGAATTTCCGGATTCAGGCTGTCGATGAAACGCTGTCTGGTAGTCCGATTCGTTTGTTCCAGAGGAGTCAGCAAAAAATGGGCTGCTAAAGACAAATCCACCAGCATCCCAAACTCCGCCGGCAGTTTGGCCTTTAGTTGCTTCACCAACGATTCGAGTTCGTTCCACAGTTTCGGCCACTCGATCCGATCCGGCCTCGACAGATTGCATGCCGTGAACAGGGGTATTGCGGTTTCCAGGATCAAACGATCAGGGGGAATTTTGAGGATCATCATTGTTGTCATATTGGACCTATGGCATAAACCGACAATCCTTTCAAGGAGAATTCCGGGAAATGGACTTCTTGTTCGACATGAATCGTTCTTGTCGTCGTTCTAACCGGCTGTGCATACTTTTGGATCGGCGTACCGACAAAGCCATAATTTTGTTGTCACAATCTTCTTAGAATTTTCGACGAATAAGCAAATGAATGCGAATGAACGTTTGGCGAAAAAATGTTCATCTCGATCAAAGGAAAATACGCTATGGATCAGAATTCCGATAATATGGGCATCATTCCGGTTTCCCCGAATTTTTCTGAAATACCTGCAAAGCATGCCGCATTTCAGGCCAGGATATTCGATGAAAAAAGGCGGGATTTGCTGTCTGACCTTCGCTGTATATCCGGGATTCCACAGGTCGTGAGCGAATTGAACCATGAAACGTTGTACCGACTGGTTTATCCGGAAATGAAGATTCTTCAAAGCACAAAAAACGGTGAATTTCGTGGCGTGTTTTATGGCATCAATGGAAAGAGAGGTATTTTTAATCATGTGCGCTTTCAAGCAGTTGGACCTAACATTATCAAAGCGGCATCTGCAATCGGCTCAGATTCTTCTGGTAAGCATCGCCATGCAATTGAACAGGATCTGAAAGCAGTCTTATCGTTGACAGTTGTGTTATAAGTTTCTTGAAAAAAGTTAGAGCTATGGTTCTGTTGTTTCGGTTAATAGACTTCGTTTCTGTTGTTTCCATATAGAGAGAACTCCTGAAAAATGCTTGACCTTAACTATTTGATATTACAACATAAAAGCTCATCGATAGTATCATCAACTATATCGATAT
Source organism: uncultured Desulfobacterales bacterium (assembly GCA_964418135.1). GTDB lineage: Bacteria > Desulfobacterota > Desulfobacteria > Desulfobacterales > Desulfatirhabdiaceae > RAAP-1. Next base: position 1,626 of record CAYQKZ010000078.1, on the reverse strand, counting down.
GTTATAATTAATACAACAGCCATGCACGACAAATATGACGTTGAAGTAACCAACCCCCAAATCCGTTATAATCAGGTTATTTTAAATAGATACCCTGACACGATTGGGGGCGTTGGTTCAAACCCAATCGTGCCTACCTAACAAATCAATGGGTTATGACGAAAGTCGTAGCCCATTTTATTTTTCTTTGGTGATAATCTGTATCACCAATGTCTGACTCCCGGCATTCCATGATTTCGTAACCACTATTTTCTTGGGCTGTTCCGGTTCCTGAATCCAATATTTTTTTAAGCAGCACGTCGGTGATAATTTTTCCGACTGCTGGAACATGAAAAGATGACCCTCCTGCCGGATTTAACATCATGAAATCAGTTTAGAAATATTCATATATGACGGCTTAAGGTCAAGAAAAAATTGCCATATATAAACTTTCCTTGATTTTAGTTTGAAATTATGGTTTTTTAATGACTATGGGTACTGTAAGTAAGACAAAAATAAACCGCCTCATCAATCAGTGGATCACCGGCACCCCCGGTGCTGTTTCCTATCTGGATGCTTCAGGTTTCGGTCGTGATCTGCTCATAAAATATAAAAACAGCGGCTGGCTGGAGCCGTTTGGCCGTGGCGCATACATACGCTCCGGGGACAGGGTAGACTGGCCGGGCGCTCTTTATACACTTCAGACGCAACTCGCACTCCCTGTCCATGTCGGCGGAAAATCAGCCCTTGAACTGAAAGGATATGCCCATTACCTGCCGGCGAAGCAGAACAGGGTTTTTCTGTATGGTCATAGAGGGCTGATATTGCCGTCCTGGTTCAAGGAAGATCGTTTCGGCGTTAAATTTGTTGTCACGCGAACAAATCTCTTCCCTGCGGATAGTCTGGAAGGATTTACCGATTTCAAGGACCGTGATTTTTCGGTCAGAATAGCGGCGCCGGAGCGCGCAGCCATGGAGATGCTTCATCTGGTGTCCAAAGAAGTCGGATTCGACGAAGCCCAATTGATCATGGAAAACCTGGTCACCCTTCGCCCGGATGTTGTCCAGGGGTTGTTGGCGGCATGCCGCTCCGTAAAGGTGAAAAGGCTGTTTCTTTATATGGCGGAAAGACAGGGACACGCCTGGTTGTCAAAGCTGGATTTATCGAAAATAAATCTCGGGAAAGGCAAGCGGATGATCATACCGAACGGCCGGTTTGACACGAAATACCAGATAACCGTTCCCATTGATCGTGAAGGAAACCCTGAGTGATCGATTCCGTATACTTCAAACAAGCAGAATTGCTCCTGTGGATCATTCCGTTAATCGACAGAGAAGCCGTCTTCTCCTTGAAAGGCGGAACGGCTATCAATTTCTTTGCCAGGGATATTCCCCGTATCTCCGTCGATGCCGCCATGCGAAAGGCGTTTGTCGTTTACCTGATCAGCCATCACCGGCCCATGATAGAGGTTCTCAATCCGGGATTCCTATATATCCGGTCTGTTTTTAAAACCGAATTTCAAGGCATGACTCTGGAAGCCGTCAGATGCGAAGACCTGGAAAAGACCAGAAACAATCGCAGACGGTTCAGAACGCTGCCAGTGGGATGGACTGGACGGAAGGGGTCAGCGGCAGAGACTGCCCGGCC